>NZ_JBFUCI010000069.1:0-19860 GCF_056405335.1 Variovorax sp. P1_H12_2 | reverse complement strand
GAACACCAACTTTCTGCGATTCATCATGGTCTTGTCTCCGATGAGTTGTGGATGCATGAACGTCCTTTCGTTGCAGGCCAAGGCACCCGCTCCATCGTCACCCGGCTGCATGAAACGCGATGACGAAAAAGGACCGATGCCGCCCGCCGTTCTCGTGACGRCTGTAGCGCTCGGGGGCCAGTACAACACCGGCGCGCGTCCTGGACAAATTCAAAGATTTGTCGTCTTCTATAGAATTTATGAATACATCCGGAGCCAATCGAAATGCGTCTGACACAGCTGCGCTCGTTCTATGCGGTGGCGAATGCCGGGAGCTTCACCAAGGCGGCCGCGCACCTGCACGTGAGCCAACCGACCATCACGACACAGGTGCGCTTCCTCGAAGAAAGCTACCGCGTCGAACTGTTCCACCGCAGCGGAAAGCGTGTGCAGCTCACCGAGTTCGGCGGGAAGCTGATGCAGTTGGCGCAGCAGATCTTCACGCTCGAGGCCGATGCGGTGAGCTTGCTGAAGGACTCCGGTGAACTGCGATCGGGCGAGCTGCACGTGGCGGCCGTCGGCCCCTACCACGTGACGAAAATGCTGGCGAACTTCAACCTTCGCTACCCCGACATCAAGGTCAGCGTGAGCACCGGCAACTCGCGTGACGTGCTCGATCGCTTGCTTGACTACCGCGCCGATGTCGGCGTGCTGGCGCAGTTGGTCCAGGACGACCGCTTCCTGTCGGTCCCCTTCAGCAAGCAGCCGGTGGCGATCTTCACGTCAAGCGACCATCGTTTTGCAGGCCGCCGCACCATCAAGCTGCGCGAGCTGCAAGGCGAACGGATGGTCGTGCGCGAGCAAGGCTCGACGACGCGCAAGGCGCTGGAACTGGCACTGCAGTCGGCCGACGTGCAGCCGAACGTCGTCATGGAGATTGCGAGCCGCGAAGTCATTCGCGAAGCCGTCCTGCAGGGCGTCGGCGTCGCCGCGGTGTCTACCGTCGAATACGTGCCCGGACCGGGATTGCATCTGGTCGAGATCAGCGACGCGAAGATCTTCACGTACGCGCACCTGCTGTGCCTCAGGGAGCGCCGCGGGGCGCGCATGGTGAGTGCGTTCTTCGACACGATCAAGCCAGCTGCGAAACCGAGTCGAGCGACCCCTTCTTGACCGTGCACGCCCCCCGGGCCCGCTTCAGACGGGTTGCCGCACCTGGGGCGTGCGGCAGTTCTTCGCAATCAGGGCTGCACCCACAAAGCACAGGGATGCGAGCATTGCGAAAGCAGCTCTTGCACCCTGAGTGAATGCGGCGACATCGAAGCCCGAGAGGCCCGAACCGCCATTTCCAAGAATCATGCGCTGCGCACTGTAGGGCAGATTGGCCATCGCCACGCTCAAGGTGAGCGCCGTTCCCGCCATGATCCCGGTGTTCTGCAGCGTCGAGCGGACGCCGTTCGCAATCCCCCGGCGCTGCGGCACCACGCTCTGGAGAATCGACGCGTTGTTCGGAGTCACGAAGCTCCCGATGCCCAGGCCCAGCAGCCACAGGCAGACGGCCAGTTGCCCGGCCCCGATGGCCGGTTGCAGCACGGCCGCCAACAGCGCCAGCGCGCCTCCGGCGAGCAGCATGCCTCCCACACAGATGGCGTCGGGCGTGAAGCGCCGCATCAGGCTGCCGGCCGTCGGAGCGGCCATCAACATCCCGAGCGCGACCGGCGCGATGCGCAGGCCCGCCTCCGAGGGTGCCAGGCGCGCGCAGGCCTGGAGATACAGGGCCACGAGCAGCAGCGGTGCGGCCTGCGACATCGACAGCAGCAGGATGCCTGCGTAGGCGATGCGACGCCTCGGATCCCTGAACAGCGCAGGGTCGACCAACGGGCTCGCCACGCGCTGTTGCACGCCGACGAACACCAGGATGGCGCAAACACCAGCGAGCATGAAGGCCCACACGGGCGTGCTGGTCCAGCCGCGCGTCCCCGCCATCGTGAGCGCATAGGTCACGCCTCCGATCCCGGCCAGCGACAGCACGGCGCCGGCCAGGTCGAAGCGTTCGGCCTTGGCCGCCGCGCGCTTCGGCAGCACCTGCCACGACCCAGCCAGCACACAAAGCCCGATCGGGACGTTCAGCATGAACAGCACGCGCCAGCCCCACCACGACACGACGAAGCCGCCGGCCAGCGGCCCCGCGACCTGGGCCAGGGCGGCCACCATGGCGAGCACGCCGAGCGCGAGGCCCACCCTTTGGCGGCCGAACGCATCGCCGACCAATGCGCTGGTGTTGGCCATGACGCCGGCCGCACCCACGGCCTGGCAGACGCGAAAAACCAGCATCGCCCCGACGCTTGTCGCGACCGCACAGGCCGCACATGCGATCACGAAGAGGCCCAATCCCGCGAGGAAGAGTTGTCGCCGCCCCCACAGATCGGCCAGCCTTCCGAAGCTCAGGATGCAGACGGTGCTGACCAGCATGTAGGACAGCAGGATCCAGCTCGCCTGCGATGGTGAAGCCTGCAGGCTGCGCGCAACGGCGGGCAGCGCCACGTTGAGCGCGCTGAGGTTCAGGAAGCACAGCGCCGCACCCAGGCTGGCGACAACGAGCACCGCCCATCCGGCCTTGTCTTCGTCTTCCGTCACCGCTTCAATCTTCGCTCTTGAAGCCCGAAGCCTTGACGATGGGGCGCCAATACTCGCGGTCTTCGTTCATGATGCGCGCCACTGCGGCACCAGGCAGCCCGGTCGCTTCGAGCCCCGCGCGCTCGAGCTGGCCGTGCACTTGCGCGCTGCGCATCGCGGCCAGGAAGGCTGTCTCCAGCTTCGCGACAACGTCCTTTGGTGTGCCCGCGGGCACGAAGGCGGCATAGGACGCATTGGCGCGGTCGAAGGCGTCGTAGCCGGCCTCCTTGAGGGTCGGAACATCGGGCAGCCAACTCAGCCGCTTCGTCCCTGCGACGCCCAGGATGCGCAGCTTGCCGGAGCGGTGCAATTCCAGCTGACTGGCCAGAGCGTCGGTGCCGATCGGCACGTGGTCGCCGATGATGTCCGTCGCCAGCGGCGCGCCGCCTCGGTAAGTGACCGCCGTGAGCGGCACGCCGATGGCCTTCGACAGTTGCAGCACGCTGAAGTGCAGGCCGCCGCCGAGGTTGGTCATGCCCACGCTGCCTTGCGCGGGGTTCTTCCTGATCCACGCGACGTATTCGGGAATCGTCTTGTACGGCTGGTCCGCGCCGGCGGAGACGACACTGGGCACGTTGGCCAGGTGCGCAACGGGAATGAAGTCCTTGTCGACGTCGTAGTTCAGCCGCGCATAGGTCATCGGAAACAGCACGAAGGGCGGCGTCGCGCCGATGAGGATGGTGCGGCCGTCGGGCCGCGCAGCTTTCACGGCCTCGATGGCAATGCGCGTGGACGCACCGGGTCGGTTCTCCACCAGAACGGGCTCCTTGAGCGAGCTGCGCAATTCTTCGGCCATCGAACGCGCCAGGTTGTCGAGCGCGCCGCCCGGCGGAAACCCGATGATGAGGCGGATGGGCGCGTTGTCGGCGTGCGCGGCGGCGCCGGCCAGGGCGATCGACGCGCCAAGCACGAGTGTCTTCAGGAACGAGGTCATGGTGGCTGCCTGCGAGTTGAAAAATAGGAAGAGAAATAGCGACGAACTCAGAAGGCCACGACGGGCAACGGGTTCGCCGGCCGGTGCGCGGCTTCGAATGAAGCGGCGGCCTGCAGCAGCTGCGCGTCTTCGCGGAAGCGGCCGACGAGTTGCATGCCGATGGGCAAGCCGTCGCGGTCCGCGCCGCAGGGCAGGCTGATGGCGGGGTGGCCGGTGAGGTTGAACGGCATGGTCCAGGGGAACCAGTTCGCACGCACCTCGGCATATTCCTTGCCGTCGATCTCGATGTTGCCGAACAGGTCCTGGTCGATGGGCAGGGCCGTGCGCGACAGGGTGGGCGTGAAGATGAAGTCGTGCGTCTCCAGCTGCGCCTGGATGTCGCGAAACAAGACGGTCCGCGCGAACATGGCCTGCTGGAACGCAACGCCGTCCACATGCTCGGCCAGTGCCAGCTGCTGCAGCAGCGACGGGCTCAGCTGGTCGCCGTGCGCCGCCGCCAAGGGGGCGAAGCGGCCGCGCCAACTGGTGTGGTTGATCACGCGCCACACGGGCTCGACGTCGAAGCCTTCGCCGGACATCGGCTGCAGCTCGGCACCCATCGACGCCAGGGTGGCGAGAGCGGCCTCGAAGGCGGATGCAACGTCCGCGGCGATCGGCCGCCCCGCCGGCGCGGCGCAGAAGAGGATGCGCTTGCCGCGGAGGTCGCCGCCGGCTTGCAGGTCGTCGAAGTAGCGCTGGGCCGGCACACCCAGCGACCAGGGGTCCGACCCATGCGCGCCGGTCATGGCCTGCAGCATCAGTGCCGTGTCGGCCACGTTGCGCGTGGTGGGCGTCACGTAGGTGTAGTTGCCGAACGCGTCCTGCACCTGGCTGTGGGGCACCACGCCCAGGCTCTGCTTCAGGCCGACCACGCCGTTGCAGGCGGCGGGAATGCGCGTCGAGCCGCCGCCGTCGGTCGCAATCGCGAGCGGCGCAATGCCCGCCGCCATCGACGATGCCGCGCCGCCGCTGGAGCCGCCGCTCGTGCGCGACGCGCTCCACGCGTTGCGGGTGCTCCCGAACAGCGGCGCATCGGTCATGCACTTGGCGCCGAATTCGGACGAGGTGGTCTTGCCGATGAGGATGGCGCCGGCCGCGCGCATGCGCGCCACGGCCACCGCGTCCTTCGTGGGCACGTGGTCGCGGTGCAGCAGGGAGCCGTAGGTGGTCCGCACGTTGGCGGTGTCGACGATGTCCTTCACCGTGAAGGGCAGGCCATGCAGCAGGCCCGCGGCCTCGCCGCGCATGAGCGCCTGTTCGGCTTCCCTGGCCTGCTGCAGGGCCTGCTCATGGCACAGCGTGATGAAGCAGTTCAGGTGCGGCTGCAGCGCATCGGCGCGGCGCAGCACCTCTTCCACGATCTCCACCGGCGAGAGCTCGCGCTGCGCGACCAGCCTGCGCATCGTCGTTGCGGGCATCGCGCAGATCTCGGACTGGGGAAGGACTGGAAGATTTTTCATGCGCAGATGATTGAGGCGCCGCAACATGGCGTCCAATACTGTTTTCTTGAAAAGGCATATGCACAGCGTATGACTGCACCAGACCTGCGCATGCTTCGCTATTTCGTGGCCGTCGCCGAGGAACGCAGCGTCGGCAAGGCGGYTCGCCGGCTCAACATGGCACAGCCGCCGCTGTCGGTTCACATCAAGAACCTGGAGGCGGCGGTGGGCACGCCGCTGTTTCGCAGGGCGGCGCACGGCATGGAGATCACCGATGCGGGCAATGCACTGTTTCGGCGCGCGAAAGAGGCGTTGCTTCTGGCCAACGAGGGCTTCGACGCGGCGCGCGCCGTCGGCTCGGGCAGCCGGGGCCGGCTCACGGTCGGCACGATGATCGCGCTGTCCTACCTGATGTTGCCGCGGCTGGAGAACGAGCTGCGGCTCCGCTTGCCGGAGGTGGAGATCCAGTATGTGGAGCTGAACGCCGTCAACAACGTCTCGGCCCTCACCGACTCGGACGTGTCGGTGGCGCTCTGCATTCCTCCCATCGCGCAGGCGGGCATTGCGGTGGAGCGCATCGGCAGCCAGCCGTTGATGCTCGCGGTGCGCACCGATTCACCGCTGGCGCGACTGGTCAGCATTCCGTTGGCGCGTCTCTCGGGCCTCGCGCTCATCGGGCTGCCCGTGCCCGAGGGTGATGTCGACAAATCGGTCGTCGCGTCGCTGCTGCGGCGGCACGATGTCAGCATGCCGATCGCGCAGCGGGTCGAGACGATGGTCTCGGCATTGGCGCTGGTCCTGGCAGGCAAGGGCGTGGCGATCCTGCCCGCCTGCGCCCAGATCGGCCGGCCGCCCGGCGTGGTGTTCAGGCCCTTGCGCAACGTCGATGCAAGGATGGACATCGCGGTCTGCTGGCGCAGCGATTGGGACAGTCCGCTGATCGAGCCGTTCCTGGCCTGTGCGCGCGCGTCCTTGCGAAAGCCGACCTAAGGTTGTTCACGCGGGAACAGGCCTTCACACACAGGCACCTTGTGCTTTACCGAGGCGGGCGCCCCTGGAACAGCGCCACTCCCGGGACGTCGAGTCGCGCACACAAGATGCTTCCATGGCTCGAGTCGGTGACGAACAAGGTGGACCGATCCGCACCGCCGAAGGCAACGTTGGTAATAGAAGCGCCCGCGGGACCGCGCAGCACGGCCACGGGTTCCGCGCGTGCATTCAGAACCCAGACATAGCCCAGGCCGGGGTTGGCCACGATCACGCGCCCTTGTGCATCGACGGCCAAGCCATCCGGCCCGCTGGGGCCGTAGGACGTAAAGAACTGGCTGACCTTGGCCACGCTGCCGTCGGCCAGGAGCGGTACGCGCCAGACGCAATTGCCTCGCGTCACCGCCAGGTACAGCACCTTGCCGTCGGGCGAGAGTGCAACGCCGTTGGGACTTGGCACATTCGACAGCAGCAGGTCGAGCTGCCCGTCGGGGCGCAGCCGGTACAGGCGGCCCGTGGGATCGTGCAGGCCGGTCTGTCCCTGGTCTGTGAAGTAGATGCYCCCCTTCGCATCGATGACGAGATCGTTGACCCCCTTGAAGCGTTCGGTGTTGCGGCGCTGCAGGTGCGGCGTGACCGCACCGGTCGTCACGTCAATGCGCATGAGCCCATTCTTGTAGTCCGCGACCAGCAGCGTGCGCGCATCGAGGAACTTCATGCCGTTGGGCTCGCCGTCGTATTCGGCCACTTGCGACCACTGGCCCGCTGGATCGATGCGAAAGACGCGCCCGAACGGGATGTCGGTCACGTAGAGATTGCCCTCGTCGTCGAACGCCGGACCCTCCAGGAACGAATCGGTGGGCTGGCCCCCGCGGTTCGCATCGGCCCAATCGGAGGTCTCGCGCCGGCGGAGCGCGTCCGGCATACGCGTGAAGAGCTCCAGATCCCGAACCAGCGGCGGCTGAAGAAGGAACAAGGCGGCCTCCGGGGGTCTATTGCTTGTCGAACGACGCGTTGGCTGCGATCTTGCCCCACAACGCGTTGCTGTCGGTCAGCATCTTTGCGAAGGCGCCGGAATCCGCCATGCGTGGCTCGGCGCCCAGCCCTTGCGCGAAGGCCTTCATGTCCGGCGTGGCCATCGCCTTCGCGATCTCCTGCTGAAGGCGCGCGAGAACCGGCGCCGGCGTGCCCTTGGGCGCCCAAAGACCGGTCCAGTTCACGACGCTGAAATCTCTCACGCCAGCCTCGGCAAAGGTGGGCACGGTCGCAAGCGCGACAAGCCGCTTGTCGCCGCTCACTRCCAGCAGCCGCAGCTTGCCGCCCTTGACGTTGCCCATGACGCCAGGCGTCGAGGAGAACTGCATGTCGATGGTGTTCGACAACACGGCCTGCGTGGCCTCGCCCGCGCCCTTGAATGGCACGTGCATCAGCTTCGTGCCGCTGGCCACTCCGAACGCCTCTGCAGTGAAGTGCGGCGTGGTGCCGGCGCCACCCGTGCCGTAGGTCAGCTTGCCGGGCGACGCTTTCGCCGCGGAGAGAAACTCGGGCAAGGTCTTGTACGGCGATCCGTCGTTGACCACCATGGCCATTGGCGCGAATACGTACGCGCTGATCGGCACCAGATCCTTGTCGTAGTCGAAGGGCAACTTCTTGAAGATGAATGGCAACAGCGAGTAGGTCGTGTCGTTGGCCATCAGCGTGTATCCGTCGGCCTCGGCACGCGCCACGGCGCTGGCGCCGATGGTGCCGGTGCCGCCCGGTTTGTTGTCGATGATGACGCTCTGGCCCATCTGTTCGGTGAGCTTCTGCGCCATCTTGCGCGTGACGACGTCCACCGCGCCGCCCGGCGGGTAGGGAACGATGATCCTGATCGGCTTGTTCGGGTACGCTGCCTGTGCATGTGCGCCGAGGGGCACGGCTGCAGAAAGCGCTGCAATGGCTCCGAACGAGAGCGCCCAGATCTGGCTGGAATGAGAGGTCTTCTTGGTCATCAGGTGTCTCCTGTCGTTTCAGTGCGGCGGACTCAGGCTGCAGTCGCTTGCCTGTCGAGGACGCCGAGCGCATTGCGAGCCGCGGCGACGCCCATGTTCACGTAGGCATCGCTGGTGACTCCGCCGATGTGTGGGCTCAGCACGAAGCCTCTCTCGCCGTGGAAGGGGTGGCCAGCGGTCATCGGCTCAACGGCGAAGCTGTCGAGCCCTGCACCGAATACCTGGCCGGAGTGCACCGCGGCCAAAAGCGCTTCCTCGTCGATCAGTCCGCCTCGGGCCGTGTTGACGACGATCACGCCGTGTTTGCACTTCGCAAGCGAGTGAGCATTCACCAGGTGGCGGTTGTCTACCGTCAAGGGGCAGTGCAGGGAAATTGCATCGGACTCGCGCCAGATCGTCTCCAGGTCAACGGCGCAAACGCAAGGGGGCAGGTTTTTTTTGGCGTAGGGGTCAAAACCGATGACGCGCATGTCCAGGGCATCGGCCATCCGAGCGAAGCGCAGGCCGATAGCGCCCAGGCCGATCAGGCCCACCGTTCGGCCGGCCAACTCGATGCTCTTGTGCGTTGCCTTGTCCCAATGGCCGGCCTGCATGCGGGCATCGAGCGAGACCACGGATTTGGCGCAGGCGAGAAGGAGCGCCATGGCCTGTTCAGCAACGGCCGCAGCATTGGCGCCGACAGCGGCGACGACTTCGATTCCTCGCGCTTTGGCCGCTGCGCTATCGATGGTGTCTGTGCCGCTGCCGTGCTTGGAGATGACACGCAGCGCAGGCGCCGCGTCCATGGCCGCCGCGCCCACTTTGCTGTAGCGCACGATGATGGCAACCGGGTTGTGCTTGGCGCTCAGGGCCACGATTCCTTCTTCGGTTGGCGTCTTCCCGGCAAAGACCACTTCATGGTCCTTCAGCAGGGCCAATGCTTGCGGCGCGAGATCTGCGCCGGTGACGAGGATGGCGCTCACAGCGTCTCCCCTTCTTTCAGGACTCCAGCGGTGAGTAGGGCGGCATTCAGCCATTTGGCGGCCGTGTCGCCCGTCTTGATGGCCGCGATGCGCGCGGCCTCGTCCTTGACCTTCTTTGCCGCCAGCGGCAGCAGCGCCTCGATCTTCTCGCGCTCGACCACCACCACGCCGTCGCCGTCGCCGATCACGAAGTCCCCGGGGTGCACCGTGACGCCGCCGATCGACACGGGGTGGCCGATGCGCCCGCCGATACTCTTGGTCGGACCATTCGGGTTGGTTCCGACGGAGAACACCGGATAGTCCATCTCGTCGATCTCGATGCTGTCGCGGCACGCACCGTCCATCACCACACCGGCGATACCCCGTTGTTTGCACGCGGTCATCATGATGGTGCCCATCAAGGCGGAGGTCTGGTCGCCCTTGCCATCGATCACCAGAACATCGCCTGGCTTGGCCATCGCGATGGCGGCATGGATCATCAGGTTGTCGCCGRGGCGCACCTCGACCGTGAGCGCCGTTCCCGCGAGTTTCATACGCGGCCTGAGCGCCTTGATGCGGCCGTCAAGCGCGCCGCGTCGGCCGGCCACATCAGCCAGGATTGCCGGCTGCAGCTCGGAGGCCTGCGCCACGATAGGGGCAGGGACGCGTTCGAAGTCGCGAATGATGTCAGGAAGATTGGACATGAGCTTCTTTCGTGGGTGTTGACGTGGGGCGGGAGGGGCCTGTCGGTGCGATACGGGCGTGGCTCCGCCGAGCCTGGGAACGGTGCGGGCCCGTCCCTGCCTTCAGCGTTTCAGCGCGCGTGTGCGTGAGGGTTGGTCAGTCGACCTTGGCGCCGGATTCCTTGACGATCGGTGCCCAGCGCACGATGTCGTCATGGATCAGCTTCGCGAACTCGGCCGGGGTGCCACCGAGCGCATCTGTGCCTTGGCTGGAGAGCTTCTTCTTGACTTCAGGGTCTTGCAGTGCCTTGTTGAACGCACCGTTGAGCTTGTCCACCACATCCTTCGGCAAGCCAGCCGGCCCCGCGATGCCGAACCAGGTGACGGCCTCGAAGCCCTTGAAGCCGGACTCCGCGATCGTGGGTACGGCCGGAAGGTCGGCGGTTCGCTTGGCAGAGGTCACGGCGATCGCGCGCATCTTCCCGTTCTTGATGTACCCAATCAGGGTGGGTACCGAGGACATGTACATCTGGAGCTGGCCACCGATCAGATCGGTTGATCCTTGCGCAGCGCCCTTGTACGGAATGTGCGTGAACCTGACACCGGCGGTCTTCTGGAACAGCTCGGTGGCGAGATGTGCCACCGTGCCGCTTCCGGAGCTGGCGTAGTTCAGCGTTTCGGGTTTGGCCTTGGCTGCGGCCACGACGTCGGCGAGCGATTTGTAGGGCGAAACGGCAGACACGACGAGGACGAGCGGCGCGCTGGCGACGCTCACGATCGGCGTCAGGTCTTTCTCGGGGTTGTAGGGCAGCTTGGGATACAGCGTGGGGTTGATCGCCAGGTTGCTCGTCTGGCCCAGGACCAGTGTGTAGCCGTCCGCGGGCGATTTCGCCGCAGCGTCCACGCCGAGGTTGCCGCCGGAGCCCGGCTTGTTGTCGATGATGATCGACCAGCCGTTGGCGACGGATACCTTGTTGGCGACTTCACGCGCAATCAGGTCTGTGCCGCCGCCGGCGGGAAACGGAACGATGAGCTTGATGGGCCGCGAGGGATAGGCGGCCTGGGCCGAAGCCGGCGCGCTGGCCAGGAGCATCCCCCCGGCGGCGAGAGCAGTGGCCGCGAAGCCAATGAATCGGCGCGGGGCCGCTGCGGGGGAAGCGCGATATTGCATGAACTTGTCTCCGGTTGAACCGACCCTGCGCGATTGCGGGCGATGTGTTCAGTGGAGGCAAGTATTCGTCTCTCGGCTCATTCAGTCCAATCGATACTTTTTGGAGATCGATAGATTTGACTTTGGGTATCAGACCGCTGACACGTCGGCGTGCTTGGCGAGCAGGTCGATCAAGCGTTGAGCTGCGGGGGAGATATAGCCAGTGTCCCGGTAGGTCACGACCATGCGGCGGCGCATGGTCGTGGCGGGCAGCTTCACTTCCCGCAGGGCAGCGCCCGATCGACCGGCCTGCAGGTGCAAACGCGAGATGAAGCTCAGCAGACCGGTCTCGCCAATCAGGCTAGGGAGCATCAGCAGCATGGTGCTTTCGACCTGCACCACCGGCCGTGAGATGCGATGGCGATCGAACGTCTGGTCGAGCCAGTCTCGCGTCGGTGCTCCGGGCGGCTGGAGCACCCAGCGGTAGCCCGTCAGATCTTTCAAACTGAGTTTGGGTTTGTCGAAGATCGCGTGCGCTTCGGCGGCGGCGACCACGATCACGTCTTCGGCCAGGTACTGCGAGGCGAACCCGGGTTCCGCGGGAACTTCAGTGCCGACCATCAAATCGATGTCGCCTGCACGTAGCAACGGCTTCAACGCGTCCACCAGCGCGACGCTGGTCCGCAGGGTCACATCGGGCGCTTCGCGCATCAGGTCTCGTGCGGCGGGCGGGAGCAGAAACTGGGCCGCGGTCGGCACGATGCCGATCTTGATGTTGCCGCTCAAGCCATGTCCGATATCCCCAATCTCACGGCGGGCGCTTTCCACGTCAAAACGTGTGCGCTGAGCCCATTTGAGCAAAACTTTTCCGGCGGTGGTCAGTCGGATCCCGCGGCCGGTCCTCTCGAAGAGGGGCGCGCCGCATGCCTCCTCAAGGCGACGCACGCAACTCGTCAACGCAGGTTGCGTGCGATGCAGCCGTTCGGCCGCGCGCCCCATGTGCTCGAGCTCGGCAATGACTTCAAAGTACTGGAGATCGCGCAGATCCAGGATGTAGCTCCTTGGGTTGAGAGAGACCGCGTGGAAGACTGTAAGGCAGATGGGACACACCCTGGTCAACGGAAGGCTACGTCTGCAATCCAGCCGCCCCCCGGGCCGGGGAGATTCTCCCCTCCTCCGCTCGACCTTCTCGCCGGGCCCCGTTGCACAAAGATCGGTTCCTCCCTGCAAGGGCTCAGGGCCGGAGTTCATGGTTCAGTGAGAAAAGTTCAGAGTTAGGTGAGAACCGACAACTGTGCCGCATGACACACACACCACCTGTCATGCGACGGCAAAACCTGACCTCGTCGACAAGCACCGATGCGGACTTACCTGCGTTTGGTGACGCATGGAAGGTACGGATGCGACACCATTACCGTGTCACGCACCGATTTGCGTCACGATTTCCTGTTTCGCTTCGAACAACCAATTGCGCGGGCGCCGCGGTCACCGAAGAAGACACACACCACACACCACCCCCTCCCCCCTTCCCCGGCTCAGCCGTTGCCCTCGTCCATTCTTATCGCCGACGGGAGTGGCTACCGCATTCGTGATCGCTGCGTGACGGTGGCAATGCAGGACGCGGACCTGCCAACAATGCACTCACGTTGCCCTTGCGTTGCGCGTAGCCGCTAGAGGACCCGAGCAGCCTTCAACGCGGCCAGTTGCGCGGCATCCAAGCCCAGTGCGCCGAAGATCTGGGCGTTGTGCTGCCCCGTGTCGGGGCCAACCGAGGGAACCGGCGCCGTCCTCCCACCGAAGCGTGGCACCGCCACCGGCGCCGGGATGGCGCCGAGCACCGGATCCATCAGCTCGATGGTCGCGCCGCGCGACTTGAAGTGAGGGTCGGTCTGAGCGTCGGCGATCGAGTAGACCTTGCTGAACGGAACCTCCTGCCGGTCCAGGAGCACACTCAGCTCGTCGAAGGTCAGGCTGCGGCACCAGGCCGCCACGATGCCGTCGAGTTCCACCAGGTTCTCGGTACGCCGCACGTTTGTCGAGAAGGCCGGGTCGGCCGCCAGGGCGTCACGGCCCATCGCCCGGCACAGCCGCGCGAAGATGGGGTCGGACGAGCCGACCAGTGTGATCCATGCGCCATCGGCCGACTGGTAGACGTTGGACGGCGCGGTGTAGCCCGCACATGAACCGGTCCGTTCGCGGGCTGCACCGCTGAACTTGTATTCGGCAGCCAGCGGGTCCAGCAAGCGCATCATGGCTTCGGTCGCCGACAGGTCGATCTCCACGCCCTTTTGCTGCTCCCGCGGCATAGCGTTGCGCTCGACCAGCGCGGTGGCGATGGAGAACGCGCCGAACAAGCCTGCGATGGCATCGCCCAGCGGATAGTTCATGTGTTGCGGCGGCCCCCCGGGCTCGCCGGTCAGGTGAGCGAAGCCGCTCATGGCTTCGAAGATCCGCGCGAAGCCGGGTCGGCGCGCGTAGGGGCCGGTCTGTCCAAAGCCGGTGATCCGCAGGACGATCAGTCGCGGGTTGGCCGCGTGCAGAGTCGGCAAGTCAAGCCCCCACTGGGCCAACGTTCCGGTGCGGAAGTTCTCCACCAGGACGTCGAATCCCTCGATCAACCGCAGGAACAGCGCCTTTCCTTCTGGCTTGCGCACATCCAGCGAGATGCCCTGCTTGCCACGGTTGGCGGTCTTCCAGAAAAGCGCATGTTCCCCATGCACGGGTGCCAGCCCGCGCAACGCGTCGTTGCCCTGGGGCAGTTCGAGCTTGACCACCTCGGCACCCATGTCGCCGCACAGCGTCGCCGAAAACGGCGCGGCCAGCACCGTGGCCATGTCCAGGATCCGGACGCCGCGCAGGGGATAGGCGTTGTCGTCCATCAGTTGGTCTTCAGGTCGATGGTCTTGAGCACCGGGTCCCAGGCTCGGCGGTCGGAGCGAATGCGCTCCTCGAAGGCGGCGCGGCTGGGGTCGAGCGGCGTGGCGCCGAGCTTGGCCAGCCGTTCCTTCATGGCGGGTGTGGCCATTACCTTCGTCAGGGCCTGATTCAGCGTGTCGACCACGGCCTTGGGCGTCCCCTTCGGCGCGACCAGACCCATCCACAGCCCGGTGTCCAGACCCGGTAGGCCCAGCTCGGCAAAGGTCGGCACCTCGGGCACGGCGGGCGAGCGTGTCTTGCCGGTCTGGGCCAGGATGCGGATCTGGCCGCCCTGCAAGTAGGGCAGCGTTCCGCCGAGGTTGTTGCACATCACCGGGATATGTCCGGCCATCAAGTCATTCACGGCGGGCGCGTTGCCTTTGTAGGGGACGTGCTGCAGCTTGATTTTCGACTGGTGGTTCACCATCTCGCACACCAAGTGTGAAGGCGTCCCCACGCCGGCGGAGCCGAACGCCATCGAGCCAGGCTTGGCCTTGTCTGCGGCAATCAGCTCAGCCAGCGACTGGTACGGCGTCTTGGCGTTGACGGCGATCACGTTCGCTAGGTCCGCCACCAGGCCCACCTGGACGAAATCGTCCACCGGGTTCCACTTGAGGTCCTTGTGGACGTAAGGCAGGAACACGTTGGTCAGGCCCGCCATCAGGATGGTGTAGCCGTCGGGCTGCGCCTTGGCGACGTACTCCGAGCCGATCAGGCTGCCGGCGCCGGCCTTGTTCTCCACGACTATCTGCTGGCCCAGCGCGGCGCCCAGGTCGACGGCCAGCGCGCGCGCCACCAAGTCGGTGCTGCCTGCCGCCGGGAACGGCACGATCAGCTTGATCGGCTGGCTGGGATAGGCGGCCAGGGCAAGGCTGCTGCCCAGGCCCAGCGCGATGGCCGCAGCGGCGCGGCGAAAGAATGCACTCGTTCTCATGGTGTTGTCTCCAGGGTCTTGGCAGATAAGGAAGCAGAAGAAGTCTTGAGGAATCGGCGGCCAAGGGTGGCGCGGTGGAGCTCGGAGGCACCGTCGTAGATGCGAAACGGCCGCAGCTCACGCAGGATCAGCGACACCGGCGAGTCTTCAGACATGCCAAGCGCACCCATCAGTTGCGCGGCACGGTCGGCCACGCGGTTCAGAGCCTCGGAGACGAAGACCTTGGTCATCGCGGTTTCGGTCTTGACCGAAACCCCGGCGTCCATCCGCATCGCGCAATCAAGCGTCATCAGCCGACTGGCATGCAGGTCGATATGGCAATCGGCCACCATGGCCTGCACCTGCTGCAACTCAGCCAGGCGCTGGCCGAACGAGGAGCGCTCGTTGACGTAGGCCTGCGCCAGCTCGAGCGCGCGGCCCGCGCGGCCCAGCAGGCGCATGCAATGCGACAGCCGCGCAGGCTCCAGGCGCTGCTGTGCGTAGTCGAATCCCTTGCCCACTTCGCCCAACACCGCGTCGCTGCGCACCTTGCAGTCTTGCAGCAGGATTTCGCCGTGACCACCGATGGCGAAGGGCTCGATCGCGCGGATCGCGCGCACCAGCTTGAAACCGGGATTGTTGGCGTCGACGATGAACTGGGTCGGGCCTTCGGAAGTCTGCGCCAGCACGATGGCAAATTGCGCGCCGATGGCGCCGGTGATGAACCACTTGCGGCCTTCGATCACCCAGCCTYCGCCAGAGCGCACGGCCGCGGTCTGCAGCATCGACGGGTCGGAGCCGGCGCCCGGATGCGGCTCGGTCATGGCGAAGCAGGAGCGGATCCGGCCGTCGGCCAGCGGCCTGAGGTACTGCTGTTGCTGCGCCTCGCTGCCGTTGCGCAGCAGGCTGATCATGTTGGGCTGGTCGGGCGCCGCGCAGTTCATCGCGCCCGGCGCAAGGTAACTGCGACCGGCTTCCTCCAGCACAGTGGCGCGCTCCGTCCAAGTCAGGCCCAGCCCACCGTGTTCGACCGGCAATTGGGGCAGGTAGAGGCCCTTTTCACGGGCTATCGGGCGCAGCTCAGCCAGCACGCGGTCTAGCGCCGACGGATCGTGCAAGTGGGACACATCCTCGCGGGGCAAGGCTTCGGCCTCGACGAAGCGGTTCACCCGCCGGCGCAAGTCATCCAGCCGCGAAAGGGTCCGCATCAGGCCTTCCCCTTCGCATGCTCGCGCAGCACCAGCTTGGCGATGTTGAGCTGGTGGATCTGGCTGGTACCTTCGTACAGGCGGAACAGGCGCACGTCGCGGAAGTAGCGCTCGATCGGGCTGAAATCGGCGACGTAGCCGGAGCCACCGAACATCTGCACGCAGCGGTCGGCCACGCGGCCGCACATCTCGGAGGCGAAGTACTTGCACATCGAGGCCGCGAGGGCCACGTCCTCGCCGCGGTCGCGCGCGCGTGCCGTCTCGGTGATCATGGACTTCGCCGCAAAGATCTCCGTGCAGCTGTCCGACACCATGGCTTGCATCAACTGGAAGTTTCCCACCGGCTGGCCGAACTGCTCGCGCTGCTGCGTATGGTCGATGGCCAGCTCCAGCATGCGGATCGCCGGGCCGGTGCACAGGGCCGACAAGTGGAGGCGCTGCTTGTTGAGCACCTTCATGATGGTCTGAAAGCCCGCGCCCTCGCGCAAGCCGATGATGTGAGAGGCCGGCACCCGGCAGTCTTCCAGGACCACGTCGGACACGGGCGAGCCGGCCTGCCCCATCTTGCGATAGGGTGTGCCAGTCGTGAGGCCGGGTGCGCCGCGCTCGACGATGAAGGCCGTCAATCCCGCGCTGCCGCGCGTGCCCTCTTCGGTGCGGGCCAGCACCGTGAACACGTCAGCAATGGGCGCGTTGGTGATGAAGCGCTTGAGGCCGTTCAGCACGTAGTGGTCCCCATTCCTGCGCGCGGTGGTCTGCACGTTGGTAGCTTCCGAGCCGGCCTCCGGCTCGGTCAGCGCCAGGCAACCGGTGAGTTCGCCAGTGGCCATGCGGGGCAGCCAGCGTTGCTTCTGCTCCTCGGTGCCGTCGGCCACCAGCGCTTCAGATCCGATGCCGGTGTTGGTTCCGACGCGGGCTCGCAGCGCCACCGAGGCTTGCGACAGCTCGAACGCACACAGCACCAGTTCCTCCGTGGTCAGGCCGAGGCCGCCATAGGCCTCGGGAATGCTCCATCCGAAGTAGCCCTTGCGGCGCAGTTCCCGCACCAAGGGCTCGGGCACCTCGCCGAGGCGCTCGACCTCGTCTTCCATCGGGTGCCAGCGGTCGCGCACGAAGCCGCGGATGTCGGCCAGGAGCGCGTCGAGTTGCTTAGGGTTGCGAATCATGGACCGGACTCTAGTGGGCGGCGTACGATTGAGCGCACCACAGTTCCATATATTGGAACTACGATGCACAGAGCCTGCGCGTCACCACCAGAATCGAACCATGCGATCTCCAAGCCCCGTACACCAGATCAAGGACCAGGGGGACCTGCGCAAGGTGCGCGACGCCGATCCGGATTTCGCCGGCACCCTCGCCAAAGGTTTGTTGATCCTGCAGAGTTTCGTGGCGGATCCGCGCGCGCACGCCAACAGCGAGTTTGCGCAGCGGCTGGGCCTCCCCCGGTCCACCGTGTCGCGCCTGTGCCGCACGCTGCAGGCGCTGGGCTTCCTCGACCACGACGATCGCCTGGACCGCTACTTCATCGGACCGGCGGCCGTGACCTTGGCCTACCCGTACGTGATCAACACGCCGCTGCTCAGCCAGCTGAGGCCCGCGATGCAGGCCCTGGCCGCGCGCGTCAAGGGCGCAGTCTCGGTCGGCGTCGCCATGGACCTCGATGTGGTCTACGTCGAATCGGCAGCACACGAGCGAGGTACGCTCAAGCGCCCGGGCGTCGGCGCGGTGCGCGGCATCGTCGAAACAGCCATGGGTCGCGCCTGGCTGGCCCAACTCGAGCCGGCGGAACGCGCGAGTTTTCTGGCGCGCGCCAAGCAACAGCGACCGGACGACTACGTCCGCACCTCGGAGGGCATGCGCGAAAGCGTCGCGAGCTACAGCAAGCGCGGGTTCGCCATCAACCTGGGCGACGCCGGTCTGGGCGTGCACGCGGTCGGTGTCGCCTCCCGCATTCGCTATGGCTCGCGCCGCCTGCTTTTCAACTGCGCCGTGCCAGGCTATCAGGCGCGGCCAAACGACCTGCTCAAGACCATCGGTCCCAGTCTGGTGGAATTGGTGAACATGGCGGACCGACAGGTGGGCTTGCGCTGAAGGCTGGCCGGACGATCACTGATCGAGATCGCGTCAACGATTCTTCCGTGGGCTTCTGTCCTCTGCGTGTAGTGGCGCGAACGGCGCATGCCTCGCGTACGCCTGAGATGCTGCTGAAGTTCCTTCTTCAAGGCCCCACGGGCTTGAATGAACAGGCTGCGGTAGATGGTCTCGTGTGACACGTAGCAGTTCTCGTCGCACGGGTAAGTATGCTTGAGCCATCCGGCAATCTGCTCCGGCGACCACTGCAGCTGGAGCTTGTCCGTCCGACGCGCGCAAAGGCCCGGTTCTCAGCCAGCTTGCAGCGCTTGGGGCGATGGGCCCGGTCCCAAGCTGCCTGGTCGGCTTGAGCCGCACGATAGCAGTCTTGACCACCATGCCTGCAGGGCCGCCGCCTGCGCAGAGTGCTTCTCGGCACGCGAGGGCTTGTGGGCCTTGCCAGCCTTGCGCCGCGGCACCTGCGCAAAATGCTCGCGTGATGCTGTTCCGGAGATCTGGAAGCCCGTGCTCTGAATCGATGCTTCATGAGATGCGATCTCCTTCTACACCCAGGCCCTCGGCGCGATCCACGTCCGAACACTAGTTCAGGTCCTTGTCCTTCCAGACCTTCGAGCCTCCGAGGGACACCCCCGCCTGTAGGCCGGCCTTGGTCAGCACGTAAGCGGTGCCGCCCGAGAAGGCGACAGCACCCGCCTTGATATTGGCCTCGTCCTTGCCGGTGCCAGCGCCCGCGGCAGCGCCGGCCGAGGCATCCCAGCCGTTGTCGATGAAGTCGGCCAGCGACTTGGCATCCTTGAACACGAAAAGATAGCGCGTGTCGGAGGCCCCGATCTGCAGGCCAGCGCTCGCCTGAGCGATGTCCATGTACGTGTCCTTTTTGGACTTGCTGTCGTGCGCTATGCCCTTCCCGCCCGCTCCGCCAAGGCCGAAGCTCAAACCGTAGGTCGTGAACACGGCGTAACCGGGCGCCTTGCTTACCGCGTTCTTGATCTCGGCATCGGCCTTGTAGAAGTCCTCGAGCGCCTGCTTGACCTTTGCCCTGACCTCGGCCTGCTTGGCGGACTTGTCCTGCGCGTAGGCACCGCGGGCCAACAACGATGCCAGCGATGCACCGATGACGAGTAGCTTGCGACGTTTCATTTCGTTCTCCTTTCACGTGTCGTGCACATCCGCCTCATAGGCACGAGGGAGTCCGCCTCGGAGGCACTCTCCCTGCGAGCGACCCGTCCGAATGCTCCCACAGATCTGGTCACCTCGGCTATTGGACCAAGGGAAGTCCACGCCCRGCGAGGCTGGCGGTGCCCATGCCTTCCTTCCAGACAGCGAGGTCCCTAGATGTCGACAAAGTCCGAATCGCCATTGAGGCGTTTCGCGTGCCAGTCGTCAATAAAAGCGCGCGATCGGTCGGACAGGGAAGCGATCGCGCTGGCGCCGTCCTCGTGCTTCCCACTCAGGGCGATCCGGCATTTGTGGCCGTCCTTCCAATGAAGATCCGCGTGCCCAGAGATGATTCCATCGAGCATCGAACCGTCCAACTCCACCACCACATTCCAGCCGTCGTACTCGAAACGATGAGTTGCAGAGTTAGTCATCACAAGACCTCCAAGTCGCTTCCCCCCACTCCCTCGAAATCCACGTATTCGAGCAGCAGCGGCGCCACAGCCCGCAGGAACGCAAGTTCGCACGGCTTGACCTCGCGGCGTTCGACGTCGAAGTGGCACAAAATCCCGGCGACCGGCCCTGCCAGCGGGCCCACGGCCACACCGCAGTACGACGCGATCGGCCCGCCGAGTGAAGGCAGGCGGCGGTCCGTGCTGCAATCCGCACTGACAAATTCGCCGTTCGCAACCGTCAGGCAGCACAGGGTCTCCAGGAGGAAAGCGCTTCGCAAATACGCCCGGTCCTCCCTGAAG
>NZ_JBFUCI010000068.1:0-20418 GCF_056405335.1 Variovorax sp. P1_H12_2 | reverse complement strand
ATCCAGGCCCGCGAACCGCTCTTCGTGGGCGGCGCGCCGGCGGGGGTGCCGGCGCCACGCGTCGATCGATTGGATGCCGCGGCGCGGCGGCTGGTCGGCCAGGCCGACACCTTCTTCATTGCCACGGCGCATCCGTCGGCCGGGCATGCCGGCGCGGCGCAAGGCGTCGATGTCTCGCACCGCGGCGGCCGCGCGGGCTTCGTGCGCCTGAGCGGCGAGGGCACGCTAACCGTGCCCGACTTCGTCGGCAACAGCTTCTTCAACACGCTGGGCAACATCGCGGTGAATCCGCGGGCCGGGCTGCTGTTCATCGACTTCGAGCGCGGCGACCTGCTGCAGATCGCGGTCAGCGCGCAAGTGCTCTGGGAGGGACCGGAGCTGGCCGCCTACGAGGGCGCCGAGCGGCTGCTGCGCATGCAGGTGGCCTCGGTGCTGTACCGGCCCGCGGCACTGCCGCTGCGCTGGGGCAGCGCGGAGCCGTCGCCTTACCTCGATGCGACCGGGCGCTGGCCGGAGGCCGCGTGACACGGCGCCTCAGCGGAAGACCGGGATCCGCGCATTGACCGACGGCCGGTAGTGCCAGCCGCGCCGCAGCAGCCGATCGGTGTCGAGGCCGTCGGCCAGCAGCGCCTGGAGCCCGGCCGCCGCGATGGTGCAGGCCAGCGCCTGGCCGGGGCAGGCGTGGCGGCCATGGCCGAAGCCCAGGCAGCGCCGCTCGGCCCGCATCGGCTCGAAGGTCGCGGGCGCCGGGTTCAGGGCCGGATCGCGATTCGCGGCAGCGAGCACCAGCAGCACCGCATCGCCCGGCGCCAGCGGGTGGCCGGCGACCGTGGTGGTCTCGGCGACGAAGCGGCGCGTGTTGTGCACCGCGGGGTCGTGGCGGGCGACTTCGGCCACCAGCGCGGGCAGAAGCGCCATGCGGTCGTCGATCTTCCGGCGCAGGCCCGGCTCGCGCGCGAGGGCCACCAGGCTGTTGCCCAGCAGGCCGGCCGTGGCCTCGCAGGTCTGGGACAGCAGGCCGACCAGGTTGGCCCGCAGCGCGCGCGATGCGGGCGCCGGCGCGTCGGCCTGCACCGCGGCAACCAGGCTGCCGCGCGGTGCGGGCTGCGCGGCGACCAGGCTCTCGAAGCGGTCCATGAGGCCGGCGGCGGCGACGCTCGCGGTCGCCAGTTGCGCGGCGGTCGACAGCGGCGACAGGCAGGCGACGAAGTCGCGGGTCCATTGCGCGACCTGCGGCAGTTCGCCGGCGGCGAAGCCGAGCAGGTGTGCCACCGCGCTGACCGGCAGCGCGAAGGCGGTCTCTGTGAGATCCGCCGAGGGCAATCCCGCGGCGACCCGAAGCGTCGCCGCATGTGCCGCGGCGAGATCGAGGTCGGCCAGCGCGCGCTGCAGCACCGGCTTATGCGCCGCATGCGGCGCGCCGTCGTTCATGCGCACCAGCAGGCCGAACAGCTCGCCGGCCGGTGTGCCCGCGAACGCGCGCGGCACCGCCTCGGCGGGCGGCCGCACGCGCAGGGCGTCGTTGGCGAGGATCTCCCGCACCACCTCGGCGCGGCTGGCGATCCACAGGCGCAGTGCCGGGTCGAAGACCAGCGCCGGCCCGCTGCGCAGGCTGGCGTACCAGGGATAGGGGTTGGCATGGGTGACGGCGGCGATCGCGTCGGCGGGCGGGGCGGTGGTGTTCATGCCCGCAGTCTGGTCTTTTCTTGCGATCACGCTTCGCTTACGATCGAAATATGGATGAAGCTTCTGCCGACACCCACCTGGCCCGCCTGGCTGGCGCCATCGCCGAGCCCGCGCGCTCGCGCATGCTGTGCTGCCTGATGGATGGCCACGCCCGCACCGCGACCGAACTCGCCGCCGTGGCCGAGGTCGCCGCCTCGACCGCCAGTGCACACCTGGCGCGCCTGAAGGAACAGCGCCTGGTCGATGCGCTTGCGCAGGGCAAGCACCGCTATTTCCGGCTCGCGGGCCCGGAGGTGGCCGCGGCGCTCGAGAGCTTGCTGGTGCTTGCCGGCGCGCCGCGCGGCGAGTTCCGTCCGACCACGCCCAGCCGCCTGCGAGCGGCGCGCACCTGCTACGACCACATGGCCGGCACGGCCGGCGTCGCGCTGCACGACAGCCTGCATGCGCAGGGTTGGCTGCATGCGACGGCGGAAGGCGGCGACTACGAACTCACGCCCGAGGGTGCCGTGGCGCTCGAGAGCCTGGGGCTCGACGTGGAGACGGCGCGCGGCGCCCGCCGGCGCTTTGCCTGCGCCTGCCTCGACTGGAGCGAGCGGCGGCCCCACCTGGGCGGAGCGCTGGGCGCGGCCTGCCTGCAGCTGTCGCTGCGGCGCGGCTGGGTGCGCCAGGAACTCGACGGCCGGGCGCTCACGCTCACCCTCAAGGCCGAGCGCGAGATGCCGGAGCTTTTCGGCCTGGCCTGAGCGTGGTTACTGGAAAGCCACTTCCGCGAAGCTTCGCAGCTTGCGGCTGTGCAGCCGGCTCGAACCTTCCTGGCGCAGGATGTCGATGGCGGCCATGCCGATGCGCAAGTGCTGCTCCACGCGCTCGCGGTAGAACTGGTTGGCCATGCCGGGCAGCTTGATCTCGCCGTGCAGCGGCTTGTCGCTGACGCACAGCAGGGTTCCGTAGGGCACCCGGAAACGGAAGCCGTTGGCCGCGATGGTGGCGCTCTCCATGTCGAGCGCGACCGCCCGGCTCTGGCTGAAGCGCCGCTGCGGCTGGTTGCCGGGCAGCAGCTCCCAGTTGCGGTTGTCGGTGCTCGCCACGGTGCCGGTGCGCATGATCTTCTTGAGCTCGGTGCCTTGCGTGCGGGTGACCTCGGCCACCGCCTTCTCGAGCGCGAGCTGGATCTCGGACAGCGCCGGGATCGGCACCCACAGCGGCAGCTCCTCGTCGAGCACGTGGTCCTCGCGCACATAGGCATGCGCCAGCACGTAGTCGCCGAGCCGCTGCCCCTGGCGCAGCCCGGCGCAGTGGCCGAGCATCACCCAGGCGTGCGGCCGCAGCACCGCCACGTGGTCGGTGATGGTCTTGGCATTGGCCGGGCCGACACCGATGTTGACCATGCTGATGCCGGTGCAGTCCTCGCGCACCAGGTGGTAGCCCGGCATCTGCGGCAGCCGCGGCGGCGGCGTGCCCTGCGAGCCGTCGAGCAGTTCGCCGTACATCGAGCTCGAAGCCGCGGCCAGGCCGCGGCGCCGCGTGATCACGTTGCCGGGTTCGATGAAGGCGATGTATTCGCTGTTCTCGTCGGTCATGGCCTCGTGGCCCAATCGCACGAATTCGTCGATGTAGAACTGGTAGTTGGTGAACAGCACGAAATTCTGGAACCACTCGGGCGCGGTGCCGCTGTAGTGGCGCAGCCGGTGCAGCGAATAGTCGACGCGCGCGGCGGTGAAGAGCGACAGCGGCTGCGCCTCGCCGGCCCTGGCTTCGTAGGTGCCATTGGCGATGCCGTCGTCCATCGCGCCGAGGTCCGGCAGGTCGAACACGTCGCGCATCAGCGCTCGGCGCTCGGCGCTCATCGTGCCCTCGATGTGGTCGTTCTCGGCGAACGAGAAGTGGATCGGGATCGGCTGCGTGCTGGTGCCGATCTCGAGTTCGACCTGGTGGTTCTCGAGCAGCAGCCGGAACTGTTCGCGGTAATAGCGCAGGAACAGGTCGGGCCGCGTCAGCGTGGTTTCGTAGCGCCCGGGCCCGGACACGAAGCCGTAGCTCAGGCCGGCATTGGCCGGCGGCGTGCTGCGCGACACCGTGTGGGTGTGGATCCGGACGAAGGGGTAGCAGGCCCGCACGCGGCCCGGCAGGCTCTCGCCGGCCACGAAGCGCTGCATGGCGTCGCGCAGGTGCTGCAGGCCGCCGTTGTAGATCAGGCGGACCTGTTCCAGGGCGGCGTCGGGATCGGTGAACCGGGCTGGAGCGATGAAGGCAGGCATGTACGGCATAAAGGCATTGTGGCTCACCCCCAGGTTGGTCTCACTTCGTGTAGCCCGCCCACCCCCTACCGGGGGCAACACCAGCGGCCCGGCAAAGCCGGTTCCGCGGTGTTTCACCAATGGGCCTGGCTGCGCCGGCCGGGCATTCTCAGCCCGGCATCGGTTCGCGCATCGTCACGAATTCCTCGGCGACCGTGGGGTGGATGCCGATCGTGCGGTCGAACATCGCCTTGGTGGCACCGGCGCGCATCGCGACCGCGAAGCCCTGGACGATCTCGCCGGCGTCGGGGCCGACCATGTGCAGGCCGACCACGCGATCGCTGGCCGTGTCGACCACCAGCTTCATGAAGGTGCGCTCCTTGCTCTCCGACAAGGTGTGGCGCAGCGCGCGGAATTCGCTCGAGAACAGCGTGACGGCGCCGAACTTCATGCGCGCCGCGGCCTCGGTGTAGCCGCAGGTGCCGATGTTCGGGTGCGTGAAGACCGCGGTGGGCGTGAATTCGTAGTCGAGCCGCCGCTCGCCCTTGCCGAACAGCGTGTCCACCACCGCCATCGCCTCGGCCAGCGCCACCGGCGTGAGCTGCTGGCGGGTCGAGACGTCGCCCACCGCGTAGACCGAAGGCGCCGAGCTGCGGTAGTTGGCATCGACCGCCACGCGGCCGCGCTCGTCGAGCGCGATGCCGGCGGCCTCGAGCCCCATGTCCTGGGTGTTCGGCACGCGCCCGGTCGCGAACAGGATGGCGTCGGCCTCGACCCGCTGGCCGCGCGAAAGCACGGCGCACAGGCCGCTGTCCAGGCGGCGGATCGACGTGATCTCGGTGTTGAAGCGGATGTCGACGCCGGCGCGCCGCATTTCCTTGGCCAGGAACTCGCGGATGTCCTCGTCGAAGTCGGACAGAAGATGTGCGCGCCGCTGCAACTGGACGACCTCGGCGCCGAGGCCGTTGAAGATCGAGGCGAACTCGCAGGCGATGTAGCCGCCGCCCACCACCAGCAGGCGTTTCGGGAAAGGGTCGAGATCGAACATCGCGTCGGAGACGATGACATGTTCGCGTCCCGGCAGATCGGGCACGAAGGGCATGCCGCCGGTGGCGAGCAGCACGTGCTGGGCCGTGTACGAGCGGTCGCCGACCTGCACCGTGTGGGGATCGGCGAGCTGCGCCCAGCCCTGGATCAAGGTCACGTCGACGCCTTCGAGGAGGCTGCGATAGACCTCGTTGAGGCGCTTGATCTCGCGCGCGCGGTTGGCCTTCAGCCGGCCCCAGTCGAAGCGCCGTTCGCCGAGGTCCCAGCCGAAGCCGGCCGCCTCCTCGAAGGCTTCGCCATAGCCTGCGGCATAGCTGTAGAGCTTCTTGGGGATGCAGCCCACGTTGACGCAGGTGCCGCCCAGCTCGGCGCTTTCGGCCAGCGCGACGCGGGCGCCGCGCTGCGCGGCCATTCGCGCGGCGCGCACGCCGCCGCTGCCGCCGCCGATGACGAAAAAGTCGAAGTCGTAGGTGCGCATGGGAACTCCTTCGCGCCGACTGTAGCCGGCGCGAGGCGTTGCCGCTGGGCCTTGGCCTATGGACGATCCGGCTGCTGCTGATGGGCAGGCTGGCCCGGCGCCGGCACGCCAGTGCGCTGCGGCGCGCGCGGATCGACAGGCACCCGCGCCTGCTGCTGCATCTGCATCTGCAGGACGCGCTGCTGCACCTCCTGCGCCTGGCGGATGGCGTTGGCCTGCTGCGCCTGCAGCAACTGGTGTTGCGCTTGCAGTTGCTGGGCCTGCGCCTGGGCAGCGCGCTGCTGCATCTCCTGCTGCTGGCGCAAGGCCTGCTGCTGCCATTGCTGCTGCTGCTGGGCCTGCGCCTGCGCGGCACGCTGCTGGGCCTCGATCTGCTGGCGCTGGGCCTGCTGGAGTTGCTGGGCTTGTTGCAGCTGCTGCCCCTGCTGCAGCTGCTGTGCTTGCTGAAGCTGTTGCGCCTGTTGCAGCCGTTGGGCCTGCTGCAGTTGCTGAAGTTGCTGCACCTGCTCGAACTGTCGCAGCTGTATCGCGGCCTGCGGCGGCGGCGGCGCGGCGGGGCGGCCGAAGCCGCCGGGGCCGTGATCGCGGCCGTGCGGAATCGGCGCACCCATGCCGACCGGCACGCCGGTCAGGCGGTCGGCCGGCAGGCGGACCACGTCGCGCCGGCCGATCGGACGGCGGCCGAAGACATCGGTGGGCACCACCGTGACCGCGCCGGGCAGGTGCTGGTTCGCGAAGCCGGCGTCGCGCSCCGCGATCTGCCGCTGGAAGGCGGCCCGATTGGCCGCGTCCACGTAGCGCTGGCTGGTGCGGTAGCCCGGCCGCCAGGGTTCGCCCGGCGCCAGAGGGAACCAGCCCACGCCGTTGCGGCCGCCGCCGATCGCCAGGGTCGCATGGCCGCCGGCCGTGCCGCCGACGAAGCCCACCAGCGCCGGCGCATACACCGGCCGTGCCTGCCGCCGCCCCGGGACCCAGCCCCAGCGCGGGCCGATGCGTGCCCAGCGGCCATAGTGGGCCGGCGCGAAGCCCCAGGGCGCGGCGTCGATCCATGTCCAGCCCCAGGGCGCGACGTCGATCCACTGGCCGTCTTGGTAGGGCGCCCATGCGGCGTCGACGTTGCGCGGATACCAGACGTCGCCGTAGTCCGGGTCGTTCTGCCAGTCGCCATAGGCATCGAGCTGCTGGTAGCCGACCACTTCGCGCGATACGTAGCGCGCCGAGACCGATTGCTCCTCGAGGCGATCGCGTTCGGCCAGCCAGCGATCGAACCCGGTGTCGACGCGAGCCRCCGCTGCGTCCACCGCCGCGAGGTTGCGACCGGAGGTGGTGAGCTGCTGCTGCGCGCCCAGGGCGACCGATTCGCCGCCCTCGCCGAACAGCGTGACATGGCCGGCCGCCACCGCGACGCGGGTGGTGCCGGCGGCCCGATCGGTCTCGACCCGGTAGTCGCCCGGCGCGTCGACCACCAGTGCGAGGTTCGCGGTATCGATCTCGAGGCGCCGGCCGGCCAGTTCCTCGCGCACCCGCAACTGCAGGCGGCCCTGCGAGGCCGTGATGCGGGCGGTGTCGTCGTCGAGTTCGGACACGGTGATGCCGGTCTGCTCATCGAGGCGCAGCGCGATGGCGCCCAGGTAGAGTTCGGCGCGGGCGTCGCGGTCGGTCCAGACCCGGTCGCCCGTGGTGATCGGGCGGTTCGGGCCGAGCTCGAACCAGTCGTTGTCGCCGGCGGGCGAAAAGCTCACCGCGCCCTGCTGGTAGTTCAGGTGGCCGACCCGGCCGGGAGGGTCTTGCTGGGCGGACACGGGCAGGCCTGCCAGCAGCAATGCCAGGCCGAGCAGCCAGCGCGCGGCGCGTGCGGAAAAGAGGGCGGTGCGGTGCTTCATCCGATCCTTCTTTCGTCTCTTCGCACTCAACGCACGAAGGCGGGTCCGCGCTGGCATCCGCTGTGCAAAGCACCGCAATATTTCCCCCCGGCAGGCAACCGCATGTAAGCGTGGCTTGCCTCCGTCCGGCGGCCGAGGTCGCGGGTTCAGGGCGTGGCTGGGGCCATCGCTTTGCGGTGGCTCAGGAAGAAACGCAGCATCTCGGCGCTGGCGTCCGGGCCCGAAGGGTCGGTGTAGGAGCCGCGCGCGTTGCCGCCGGACCAGGCGTGGCCGGCGCCGTGCAGCAGCCAGTGCTCGACGGCCGGCAGGCCCCGGGCATCCGTGTGCACGCGGCGGGTGAAGGCGCGGCCCTGCGTCGAGCGGCCGTCCGATGCCTGCGCCGACGCTGCGGCCTCTTCCTGGCCCGCGAGTGCCGCGGTGACCAGCGCCTCGCCATTGCGGACATTCACGGTGCCATCGGCGTCGCCATGGAAGACGATGGTCGGCACCGTCCGTCCGCCCGAACCGGCGGCGGCGGGCCCGCTCTTCATCGCGGCCAGCGCCGACATCAGGTCGCTGGCCGCGCCGCTCGGCAGGCCGGAGTGCACGCCCACCGCGGCGAACAGGTCGGGGTAGCTGCGCCCGAGGATGTCGGCCATCGCGCCACCGGCAGACAGGCCCGCGACATAGACCCGCTCGGGGTCGACGCCGTGGGCGTCGATGACCGACTGCGCGAGGCTGGCCAGCAGGGCCGGTTCGCCGCGCCCGCGCTGCTGGTGCTGCGGTTTGAACCAGTTCCAGCACTTCGACGAATTGGCGTGCTGGGTCTGCGCCGGGTAGAGCACCAGAAAACCGTGCTCGCGCGCCAGCTGGTTCATCTGCGTGCCGGCGGCGAAGTCCTCCGGGTTCTGGGTGCAGCCGTGCAGCATGAGCACCAGCGGGCGCGGGCTGCCGGCACCCGTTTCGGGCACGAACAGCTTGTAGGCGATCGGCCGGTGCTGGTGGGCGAACAGGCCGTCGGTCCATTGCTCGGTGCCGCTTTCGCGCGTCGGGAGGTGTGCCGGGGCGGGCCCGACGACGCGGGCCTCGACGTCCACGACCGGCGCCTCGTCATCGTTGGCCGCAGGCGCGGCGGGGGTCGTCCGCTCGGCCCGGGGCGTCGCGTCGGCGCCGCCCAGCGCGCGCTGGATCGCCCGGGTCGCCTCCTGCAGGTGGCCCCCCTGGGTGAGAAGGGTGGCCTTGCGCATCAGGCGTTCGAACAGGGGATTCATGGGGTGCCTCGAAGGAAGGGAAAGCGAGGGAATCAATGCAGGCGGTCGGCCAGCGCGGCCTTGACCGCGGCACTCGCGTGCAGGGCGCCGAGCACCGTGACCGAAGCGATCGTTTCGAGCGCCAGTTCGGGCGTCACGTCAGCGGAAATGCTCGCCAGGCCGAGCACCCGGATCTCGAGCTTCTCGCCGGCGCCGCGGACCGCCTCGAGGTCGGCGGCGCTGAATTGCTGCAGGCCGAGCACCAGCATCTTGCGCGCGACCACCTGCTTCAGTGCCTCGCCATGGACCGCCAGCTGGTTGCGGATGGCGGTCCGGATGAAGTCGGTGCGGTTCGAGTAGAAGCCCTCGGCCACCAGCAGGTCGACGTGGCCCAGGTCGACATAGCCGAGGTTGATCGTGATCTTCTCGGCCTCAGGCGGCCTGGCGCGCAGCGCGGCGGGGACGGGATGACTTTGCATCTCGCCATCCTACCACCATCCCGTTGCCATCCATATGGATGGTTTTTGATGTCTGGCTAGCCTCCATAAAGATACTTCGGCAGCCACAGCGTCAGGCCGGGCCAGACATACATGAACACCATGCACAGGATCACGATGAGCATGTAGGGCATCATGCCCGCGAAGATCTGGTTGAGCGTCACGTGCGAAGGCGACACCCCTTTCAGATAGAAGGCCGACATCGCCACCGGCGGCGACAGGAAGGCGGCCTGCAGGTTCACGAAGACCAGCACGCCGAAGAGCAGCGGGTCGATCTGGAAATGCGCCAGCAGCGGCAGGAAGATCGGGATGAAGATCACGATGATCTCGGTCCATTCGAGCGGCCAGCCGAGCACGAAGATGATCGCCTGCGACAGCAGCAGGAACTGCAGCGGCGTCAGGTTCATCCCCATCACCCACTCTTCGATGACGCGCTGGCCGCCGAGCAGCGCGAAGACCGCCGAGAACAGCGCGGAGCCCACGAACAGCCAGCAGACCATCGCCGTGGTCTTCGCGGTCAGGAACACGGCCTCCTTGATGCGCTGGAAGTTCAGCGTCTTTGCCTGCCAGGCCATCAGGAAGGCGCCCGCCGCGCCGACGGCCGCCGATTCGGTCGCGGTGGTGATGCCGAACAGGATCACGCCCAGCACGATCAGCGTCAGGATGCCCAGCGGCATGACCGATGACACCAGCATGCGCAGGATCTCGAACTGCTCGGCGTCCAGCTTCGCGTAGTACCAGCCGAGCAGCGCCAGCACGAAGGCGCAGGTCCACCAGAAGCCCGTGTAGAAGGCGGCGGGGACCGCTTGCGCGTGCGGCGCGGCGACCGGCTCGCCGAGCGCCTGCAGGCCTTCCGAGGCGCCGCCGGGGGAGTGGCTCTCAGCGCCGGGCGGCTCCTGCACGCCTTCGGACGAGGGCGGCTCCTGCAAGCCCTCGGTCGGCGGTTCCGGCAGTGCGCTGCCGCCCCGCGGCGCCTGCCCGGACTGCTCTGCCACCGGAGGCGGCGTGTCGGTGTCCGCCTGCGAGTAGATCGTCACATACCACCAGACGGAGCCCAGCGTGACGATCGAAAGAAGAAGCGGCACGAGCGCCTGCGCCAGATAGCCCAGCAGCGTCCGCCACGTGATTCGCAGGCCGGCGGCTGCCGCGCCCAACGCACGTCCGGGCAGAATCACCGCGGTCGCGAGCGCCGGCAGCATGCGCGGCGAGTAGCTGGCAGCGAGGTGCGCCACCGCGGGCGTGACGGGGGCGCGCTGTGCCTCGGGCGGCAGCTTCGGCGCCACCTTGGGCTGGATCAGCGCCCAGGCAATGACGTAGATCAGATAGAGGAACGCGAGAAAGAAGCCCGGAAACATCGCCGCCGCGTAGAGCTTGACGACCGACTGCCCGGCCACCGCGGCGTAGACGATGATCATCACCGACGGGGGGATCAGAATCCCCAGCGTGCCGCCCGCGGTGATCACGCCGGCGGCGAGCCGCGTGTCGTAGCCCGCGTTGAGCATCGGCCGCATCGCGATCACGCCCATCAGCACCACCACCGCGCCGACCAGGCCGCTGGCGATGCCCCAGAAGGTGCAGATGATCAGGGTCGCGACCGCCAGCGATCCCGGCACGCGCCGGAACGCGAGCTGCACGCTGTAGAACATCTTGTCGACCAGCGCGCCGCGTTCCATCACGTAGCCCATCAGCACGAACAGCGGGATCGACAGCAGCGTCTCGTTGGTCATCGCGCCGAAGGTGCGCTGCACCATCAGGTCGAAGACGTGGTTGTCGAACCACGGCGCGGCGGGGTCGTAGAACGCGACGAAGCCGAACAGCATGCCCAGCCCCATCAGGGTGAAGGCGGTGGGGAAGCCCAGCATGATGACGACCACGATGAGGCCGAGCATCGTGAGCCCGAGTACGGCCTGGGTCATTCGAAGCGCCTCATGTCGCCTCCCTGCCGCGCAGGCGCGCCGCTTCGTCCAGGTCCTTGGCGCGCTCGATGGCGTCGCGCCGCGCCTCCTCGTCCACGAAGGTGCTGTTGGCGAGCTGCTGCTCGACCACGTCCATCTCGCCGGCGTCCTTCAGTCGCGGCGTCCAGGCGCCGGTGCGCAGGCACACCACGCAGCGCAGGATCTCGGCGAGCCCCTGCAGCATCACGATGGCGCCGGCCAGTGGGATCACGAACTTGAAGGGATACACCGGCAGCGGCGTGGCATTGAAGGTCTGCTCGTTCATGGCCAGGGAGTCCTGGAAGTAGCTCCAGCCGGCCCAGGTCAGGGCGCCGATGCCGGGGAGGAAGAAGGCGATGTAGAGCACCAGGTCCAGGGTGGCCTGGGTGCGCGGCTTCATGCTGGCGTAGAGGAAGTCGCCGCGCACATGGCCGTCCTGCGACAGCGCGTAGGCGCCGCACATCATGAAGAGCGTGCCGTAGAGCATGTTGTTCACGTCGTAGATCCACGCCGTGGGTGCGTTGAGCGCATAGCGCTTGAACACCTCGGCGCACACCACSAGCATGAGCGCCACGATGAGCCACGCGAAAGCCTTGCCGGTCCAGGTGCTCAGGCGGTCGGCGGCATGCAGCAGTTGTTGGGTTTTCATCGGCGTCGCGGCGTGCAGCTACCTGGGCAGGAAGGCGCCTTCCGGGGTCAACCGGAAAGCTGGCGCCGCGATGGCGGGAGGCGCATGGCCGTCAGGCCTTCTTCGCCGAGGAGGAGAAGTAGTGGTTGTAGGCCATCTTGAAATCGACCATGTAGTCGTTCTGCCATTGGCCGGCGGCCTGTGCAAAGGTCTTCTGCGAATCGAGCACCTTCTGGAACAGCGGGTTTTCCTTCGCCTTCTGGGCAATGGTCTTGTCCCAGGCGGCGAGCTGGGCGCGCAGGATGGCGTCGGGCGTCTTGTAGAACTTGACGCCGGCCTTCTTCATCTCCTGGTAGTCCTTGGTGTTGCGGTCCACGGCCTTCCAGCTCATGTCGGCGCTGGCGGCCTGCACCGCGTAGTCGATGATGGACCGAAGCTCCTGCGGCAACGCGTTGTACTTGCCCTTGTTGAACAGGATCTCGAACTGCTCGCCGCTCTGGTGAAAGCTCTGCAGCATGCAGTTTTTCGCCACATCGGGAAAACCCAGCACGCGATCGCTCGACGCATTGTTGAACTCGGCGGCGTCGATCAGGCCGCGGTCGAGCGCCGGCACGATCTCGCCGCCGGACAGCGGGTTCACCGCCGCGCCCAGCTCGGTGAAGATGTCGACCGCGAGACCCACGGTGCGGTACTTCAGGCCCTTGAGGTCCTCGACGCGCGCAATCGGCTTCTTGAACCAGCCCAGCGGCTGCGTCGGCATCGGGCCATAGAGGTACGACACCACGTCCATGTGGATCGACTTGTAGATTTCCTCGAGCAGCGCCTTGCCGCCGCCGTAGTAGTGCCAGGCCAGGACCATGTTCGCATCCATGCCGTAGGCCGGGCCCGAGCCCCACAGCGCGAGCGCCGAATTCTTGCCGTAGTGGTAGGCCACGACACCATGGCCGCCGTCCAGCGTGCCCTTGTTCACCGCTTCGAGGAGCTGGAAGGCCGGCACCACGGCGCCCGRGGGCAGGACTTCGATCTTCAGGCGGCCGCCCGCCATGTCGTTGACCTTCTTGGCGAAGTCGTTGGCGTATTCATGGAAGATATCCTTCGCCGGCCAGGTGCTCTGGAATCGCATCGAAGTGGTCTGGGCCATGCTGATCATGGGCGCGGACAGTGCGCCCGCCGCGACGGCGGCCCCCTTCAACACACTGCGTCGACGGCTCATTGAGTTCTCTGTCATCGCGTGCCTCCGTGGGTATGAGACCTAGACATTTTCTTTGATGTGTGAACTTTTGTGATAGAGAGGGTTTTCTCGAACTGAGCAGAATTCGATCTGTGGCGGGCCGTTTTCCCAAGTGGTGAAGAATTCGGCCCGGCTCTTTCCCTCCATGTTTCAAGGACAAGAAATGACTCCCATCGACGCGACAACGTCTTCCCCGGCTGCCGATCGGGCCGGTGTGAGGCCGGCCGCGGGCTATGCCGGCGACGTCACGCCGGAACAGGCGGCGCAATGGATCGACAGCGGCGAGGGTGTGCTGGTCGACATTCGCAGCGACGCCGAACGCGAATGGGTGGGCTACGTGCCGGGCGCGCTGGGCCTGGCCTGGAAGCAGTGGCCCGGCATGGCGCTCAATCCGGCCTTCGACGAAGTCTTGCGGGCCGCCGTGCCGGCGGACGCCAAGGTCTTGATGCTGTGCCGCAGCGGCGTGCGATCGATCGCGGCCGCCAGGCGCGCGACCGAACTCGGCCTCGAGGCCTACAACATCCTCGAAGGCTTCGAGGGCGATGCCGACGAAGAGGGCCATCGCGGCCGCAAGGGCGGCTGGCGCTTCCGCGGCCTACCCTGGAAACAGATGTAGTAGGTGTTGCTCGCCCCCAGGTCGGGCTCACTTCGTGTAGCCCTCCCACCCCCTACCGGGGGCAACACCAGCGGCCCGGCGGAGCCGGTTCCGCGGTGTTCCACCAACAGGCCTGGCTGCGCCGGCCAGATCATTCGGCGCTGTGTTTTTTCTACGGCTGCGCGCGGCGCGCCCGTTCGTGGGCAGCCGCGGAACCGGCTTCGCCGGGCCGCTGGCTGCGCCCCCGGTAGGGGGTGGGCGCCCGGACACGAAGTGCCGGGCAACCTGGGGGCGAGCTCAGAGCCTTGGGGCGAGTCAGAGCTTCGGAATGCGTAGTTTCTGGCCCGGATAGATCTTGTCCGGATGGCTCAGCATCGGCTTGTTGGCCTCGAAGATCGCGTTGTACTTGTTGGCGTCGCCGTAGAACTTCTTCGAGATCGCCGAGAGCGTGTCGCCGCGGACCACGTCGTGGTATTGCGCCGGATCGGCGGCCGGTGCCACCAGGTTGTTGTCGACCTGCGTCACGTTGGCCACGTTGCCCGCGGCCAGCGAGGCCTTCTCGCTGGCTTCCTGCGAGGGCGCGCTGCCCGACAGCGTCACGATGCCGGTGACGGCGACGTAGCCGACTTCCAGTCCTGTCAGGCCCAGGTTCTGGGTCTCGATGTAGGTCTTGATCGCCGCTGCCGCCGCCTGGTCCTTGTCCGGCTCCGCCGCCTGCGCCGCCGAACCGCCGAAGAGCTTCTCTCCGGCCTCCTTGATGAAACTCAGCAAACCCATGGCTTTCTCCTTGTGACGTGTGGATGGGACAGGCGACTTTAACGGCGGAAGATGGCACCTTCGCGTAGGCTGTGGCCGCATCTGCAAGCGCCCGTAAGCACAAACTCGCAATAATGCCGCGCATGGCATTCCTCGCGATCGACATCGGCAACACCCGCCTCAAGTGGTCCCTCTACGATGCGGCACGGCCCGGCGCCGCGCTGCTCGCGCATGGTGCAGAGTTCCTCGACCACATCGAGCGGCTGGCCGACGGTCCCTGGGCCGAACTGCCTGCGCCCGATTCGATGCTGGGCTGCGTGGTGGCCGGCGATGCGGTGCGGCGCCGCGCCGAGGAGCAGTTGGTGGAGCATTTCGAGTGCTCGCCGCGCTGGGTGGTTTCCAGTGTGGCCGAGGCCGGCATCGTGAACGGCTACGACCACCCGACGCGCCTGGGCGCCGACCGCTGGGTCGCGATGATCGGCGCGCGCCACCGCATGATGTCGCAAGGCGCTGCGCGGCCGATGGTGGTGGTGATGATCGGCACCGCGGTCACGGTCGAGGCGGTCGACACCCATGGCCGCTTTCTCGGCGGCCTGATCCTGCCGGGCCACGGCATCATGCTGCGCGCGCTCGAGTCCGGCACGGCCGGCCTGCATGTGCCGACCGGYGAGGTGCGCGAGTTCCCGACCAACACCAGCGACGCCCTGACCAGCGGCGGCACCTATGCGATCGCGGGCGCGGTCGACCGCATGGTGCAGCATGTGAGGGCGCACTGCGGCGCCGAGCCGGCCTGCTACATGACCGGCGGCGCGGGCTGGAAGATGGCGCCCAGCATGAACGGCGACTTCGAGTTGGTCGACAGCCTGATCATGGACGGGCTGCTGGTGATCGCCCAGGAGCGCCTGCTCCCGGGGTAGGTGCCCCCCCGAAGCGCCTTCGGCGCTGCCCCCCAGGGGGCGATACCAGCGGCCCGGCGAAGCCGGTTCCGCGGTATCCCAGGATCTGGGCGCGCCGGTTTCATGCGTCGCGGAGGGGGCATGGCGCCGGCTCCCGCTTGATCAGCCCTTCCAGAGCTGCGTGGCGGTGTGGATCGCCAGGCCGACCAGGCCGCCGACCAGGGTGCCGTTGACCCGGATGAATTGCAGGTCGCGGCCGATGTGGCGCTCGAGTTCGCTCGTCATCTCGTCGGCGTTCCAGTCGGCCACGCGTTCCACGATGTAGCGCCGGATGTCCTCGCGATAGCGCTCGATGGCGCGCGGTGCCGCATCCAGGATCTGCTCGTTGATCCAGCGGCACATCGCCGCGTCGGCCGAAAGCCGCGCGCCCAGGGTGCCCGCCATGCCGACCAGGCGCCGGTGGATGGTCGACTCGCTTTTCGCCAGGTCGTCGTGCAGCCAGGCCAGCAGTTCGCTCCACAGGCCGTGCAGGTAGTCGCCCAGCGCCGGATGCGCCTGCAGTTCGGCCCGGATCGCTTCGCCGCGGCGGTGGAATTCGGGGTCGGCCTTCAGCCGTTCGACGAAGCCGGCCATGTAGGCATCGAAGCGCAGCCGCAGCGGATGCGCCGGCTCGATGGCGATCTCACCGAGGGTGTGGACTGCCGCGGCCACGATCTTGCGCGTGGCGAGCCTGGCCGCCATCTGGTCCAGCCCGACGTAGCGCAGCGCCTTGATCTCGCGCGCGATCGCCTCGGTGACCCGCTCCTGCACATCCTCGCCCTCGACCGCGTCCGCCACCTGCCGCAGCACGTCGTCCAGCAGCGCGTGATGGCGGCCATCGGCGGTCAGCGCCTCGAGCGCCTGGCCGGCCAGCCTGGCGAGATCCACCTGGGCGAGCCCGGCGGCCGCCATGCGGCCGAGGAAATCGCGCACCCGTGCGTCGTCGAAGGCCGCGAGACCGTAGCGCGTCGCGGCCACCAGGTGGCCGCCGATCTTCTCGGCGCTCTCGGGCCGCGAGAGCCAGTCGGCGAGCCGCGCGGCAGGGTCGAACTGCGCCAGCTTGGCCAGCACCTGCGGCGTGCTCAGGAAGTTGTTGCAGATGAAGCCGGCGAGCCTGGCGCCGATGCGGTCCTTGTTGGCCGGGATGATCGCGGTATGCGGGATCGGCAGGCCCAGCGGGTGCCGGAACAGCGCCACCACCGCGAACCAGTCCGCGATCGCGCCGACCATTGCGGCTTCGGCGAAGGCCGCCACGTAGCCCCAGGCCGGGTGCCTGGCCTCGAGCGCGGTCGCCAGCGCGTAGAGCAGCGCGGCGGCGCCCAGCAGGGCGAGCGCGACGCGTTTCAGCGAATTTCCTCGATGTTCGCCAGCCCCCGCAGGAACTGCTCGCAGCGGGCCAGCTGCTCCAGCGTCACGAACTCGTCGGGCTGGTGCGCCTGCGTGATGCTGCCGGGGCCGCAGACCACGGTCGGGATGCCGGCATTGCGGAAGATGCCGGCCTCGGTGCCGAAGGCCACCAGCGTGGTGCCCGGCTCCTTCGCCAGCCGCTGGGCGAGGCGGGTCACGGGCTCGTCGGCGGAACTCAGGAAGCTCGGGATCTCGCAGATGGTCTCGAAGCGGAAGCCGGCATCGGGCGCGATCTTCTTCATGGCCACCTCGGCGCGGCCGGCGTAGGCCAGGATCTCGTCCTGCATCCGCTGCGCATCGGCGGTCGGCAGGTTGCGGAATTCATAGCGGAACTCGGCGTCGCGCGGCACCACGTTGTCGGCGATGCCGCCGTGGAACTGGCCGACGCTGGCGGTGCTGAAGGGCACGTCGAAACCGGCGTAGCGCGGCTCCTTGCGCTCGAAGTCCTCGGCCATGTCGCGCAGCTTGCCGACCACGCGTGCCGCCATCTCGATCGCATTGACCGACTGCGGCGTGAGCGACGAATGCGCCTCCTTGCCGCGCACGCAGCACTTGTAGCGGTAGACGCCCTTGTGGGCGATGGCCGGCACCATCAGCGTCGGCTCGCCGACGATGCAGGCCAGCGGCTTGATGCCCTGGTCCTTCATGTCGGCGATCAGCTCGCGCACTCCGAAGCAGCCGACCTCCTCGTCGTAGCTGAAGGCGAAATGCACCGCGAAGGGCGAGTCGCTCTCGATGAAGCGCTCGGCATTGGCCAGCGCGATCGCGATGAAGCTCTTCATGTCGGCCGCGCCACGGCCGTAGAGGCGCGGCTGGACGTGCGCGGCGTCGGCATCGGCGTCGTCGCTCGGCCAGTCCTGCACGATCGCCGAAAGCGGGTCGACGCTCCAGTCCTGGCCGTCCCACGGCACGGTGTCGGTATGGCCCGAGACGATCACGCCGGCCTTCTTGCCGGCGCCGAGCGTGGCGAACAGGTTGGCCTTGGTCTTGTCGGCGTTGTAGGTCAACCGGCTGCGGATGCCCAGCCCCGCCAGGTGGTCGCGTGCGAAGTCGATCAGCTCGAGATTGCTGTTGGCGCTGACCGTGTTCATGCGCACCAGCGTCTGCGCGAGTTCGAGGCTGCGGGGGGAGAGCACGTGTGGCATGCGGGGCATTGTCCCGGAAGTCGGGGCTGGCGTGCCGGCGCCGCCGAAGTGTCATGGCGCAGGAGTAGGCTGTGCGGTCGCATTCACCAAGGAGAAGAACCATGACATCCAGCCAGACCCCGATCGCAGCCGGCACGCTGGCCGCTGTGCTTTGCCTTGCGGGCTGCAGCGCGCCGGGCGGCAAATCCACCTCCGGCCTGCCGACGCTGGACGGCCAGCCGCCGCTGGTGGTCGCGCACCGCGGTGCTTCGGGCTATCTGCCCGAGGAGACGCTGGAGGCCTATGCGCGCGCGATCGAACTGGGTGCCGACTACATCGAGATGGACTTGGTCTCGACCAAGGACGGCGTGTTGATCACGCGCCACGATCCCAACCTGGCGATCAGCACCGACGTCGCCAGCCGGCCCGAATTCGCGGCTCGCAAGAAGACCATCCAGGTCGACGGCGAAACGCAGACCGGCTGGTTCAGCAATGATTTCACCTTGGCCGAGATCCAGCGGCTGGGGGCCATCTCTACCGATGCCGAGCGTCCGCGGCAGTTCAATGGCCAGTACAAGGTGCCGACCTTCCAGCAGGTGATCGACCTCGCGAAGGCCAAGTCGCGCGAAAGCGGCCGCACCATCGGCATCTATCCGGAGACCAAGAACCCGACCTACTTCCGCGACCTGGGCCTGCCGCTCGAAGACAAGCTGATCGCGATGCTCGAGGCCGCCGGCTGGAACAACAAGGGGGCGCCGGTGTTCGTCCAGTCCTTCGAGCCCGGCAGCCTCAAATACATGAAGGCCAAGGGACTGAAGACCCGCGTCGTCCAGCTGATCGATGGCGATGGCATCGACATGAAGAGCGGCGCGATGACCTATGCGGTGCCGGTCGATCGTCCTTACGAATGGACCAAAGCAGGCGACCGGCGCAATTTCGACGTGATGGTGACGCCCGCAGGCCTGGCCGAGATCAAGACCTATGCGGACGGCATCGGCCCCTGGAAGCGCTACATCGTGAGCATGAAAGGCACCATCGGGCCCGATGGCAAGCCGGTGGACGTCAATGGCGACGGCAAGATCAACGATGCCGACGCCACCACCCTTGGCCCGACCCCGCTGGTCGCCGACGCCCACAAGGCCGGCCTGTTCGTCCATCCTTTCACCTTCCGCAACGAATCGCGGCGGCTGCCGGCGGACTACAAGGGCGATCCGTCGAACGAGTACCTGGTGTACTACCGGCTGGGCGTGGACGGCGTCTTCACCGATTTCACCGATACGGCACTGGCCGCGCGCGCAGCGTGGCTGAAACAGCAAGTGCGTTGAATCGTCAGTCGCGCGGCCCCACGCGGCACGCTCTTTGCGGGCTCCATCCGCAAAGTCTAGACTCGTGTCCATGAAACTCATCGATTCCCTGGTCACCCAGGCGGCCGGCATCGCCGCGGTCCGGCGCGACCTCCATGCCCATCCCGAACTCTGCTTCGAAGAAGTCCGCACCGCCGACGTGGTGGCGGCCAAGCTGACCGAGTGGGGCATCCCGATCCACCGCGGGCTCGGCACCACCGGCGTGGTGGGCATCGTCAAGAACGGCACCAGCGAGCGCGCCATCGGCCTGCGCGCCGACATGGACGCGCTGCCCGTCACCGAACTCAACACCTTCGCGCACGCGAGCAAACACCACGGCAAGATGCACGCCTGCGGCCACGACGGCCACACCGCGATGCTGCTGGCGGCGGCGCAGCATCTGGCGAAGCACCGCAACTTCGACGGCACGGTCTACCTGATCTTCCAGCCGGCCGAGGAGGGCGGCGGCGGCGCGCGCGAGATGGTCAAGGAAGGATTGTTCGAGCAATTCCCGATGGAAGCCGTGTTCGGGATGCACAACTGGCCCGGCATGAAGGCCGGCCAGTTCGCGGTCAGTCCGGGTCCGGCCATGGCCTCGAGCAACGAGTTCGTGATCACGGTCCGCGGCAAGGGCGGCCACGCCGCGCTGCCGCACACGGGCATCGATCCGGTGCTGGTGGCGTGCGAGATGGTGCAGGCCTTCCAGACCATCCTCACGCGCAACAAGAAGCCGACCGACGCCGGCGTGATCTCGGTCACGATGATCCACGGCGGCGAGGCCAGCAACGTGATTCCCGACACCTGCGAGCTCAAGGGCACGGTGCGCACCTTCTCGCTGGAGGTGCTGGACCTGATCGAGGCCCGCATGAAGACCGTCGCCGAGCACATCTGCGCGGCCCACGAGGCGCAGTGCGACTTCCACTTCCACCGCAACTACCCGCCGACCATCAATTCGGCCGCCGAGGCCAATTTCGCGCGCCGCGTGATGGCCGGCATCGTCGGCGAGGAGAACGTGCTGGTGCAGGAGGCCGCCATGACGGCCGAGGACTTCGCCTTCATGCTGCTGGCCAAGCCGGGCGCCTATGCCTTCATCGGCAACGGCGACGGCAGCCACCGCGCCATGCAGCACGGCGGCGGCCCGTGCCTGCTGCACAACGCGAGCTACGACTTCAACGACGACCTGATCCCGCTGGGCGCCACCWGCTGGGTGCAGCTCGCCGAGCAGTTCCTGAACGGACCCCGGCTCTCCGAAGGGGGCGCGGCATGATCGGCGTCGGTGAGGCTTTCTCGCCGCGCTATGCCCAGGCGCGGCAGAAATTCCTCCAGGGCTGCGCCGAAGCCGGGCTCGCGGTGCGCTCCCACGTCCTCCCCTTGAAGGGACGCGATGGCGAAGAGCTCGCGATGGACG
>NZ_JBFUCI010000067.1:0-20448 GCF_056405335.1 Variovorax sp. P1_H12_2 | reverse complement strand
GCCCTACTTCATGGACGGCTCGCCGACGGTCTACACCTTTACTACCGCGACCGACGGCAAGATCGACTACACGCGTGGCGACAAGGCCTACCTGTTCATGTCCATGCGGCGCGGCGGGCGTTTCATTTACGCCTTCGATGTCAGCAATCCGGCAAGCCCGACAGTGCTGTGGAAGCGTAGCAACCAGGACACCGGATTCAATGAACTGGGGCAGTCCTGGTCGGATCCGCGCGTTGCCAAGATCCGCTATTCCGCCAGCGGTGCGTCAAGTGGTAGCCTGGTTCTGATCTTCGGCCTTGGCTACGATCCGGTGGCCGAAGATCCCGATCCGATCAATCAGGGCACGGCGACGATGGGGCGTGGCGTCATGGTGGTGGACATGCTCACGGGCGACCCCATCTGGCAGGCCGGCCCGGCTCCTGCGGGCGCGACTTACAACACCACGGTTGCGGGAATGACGCGCGACATTCCCGCTGCGATGGCCATCTACGACTCCAACCGGGATGGCTTTGCGGACCGCGTCTACGCGGCCGACACTGGCGCGAATATCTGGCGCATCAACATCAACGATGCAAGCCCCACCAACTGGTCTGTGAGCAAGCTTGCGGCGCTGGGCGGCACCGGCGCCAATGCGCGCAAGTTTCTCTTCCCGCCCGATATCGTGCCAGCCTCGCCAACTATTCTCACAGACTCGCTGCTGATCGGATCCGGCGACCGCGAACACCCGTTCGACACCACGATCAAGAACCGCTTCTACATGATCAAGGACAAGCACGATCTGCTCCACACGCCCGCCAGCGCGATCATTGAAGGGCAGGCGGGGCTCAACGCGGGCGTTGCCGGCCAGTTGTACGACGCAACGGCGGACTTGGTACAAACCGGTTCTTCCGCATCGATAGTTTCCGCGGCGAAGGCTGCTTTGGACGCGGCAAGCGGCTGGTACGCCGTGCTCCAAGCTTCCGGCGAGAAAGTGGTGGGTGGGTCCACCACAATTGCCGGCACTGTCTTCTTCGGAACCAATTCACCCACACCGCCGTCGACCAACATGTGCGGAAGTCTCGGCATGGCCCGCCTGTACGGCACGAGCTTCATCGACGGCTCAGCAACCATTGACCGCAATCGCGACGGGATGTTGAACACCGCCGATCTCTTCGAGATTCGTAACGGTGGCGGTCTGCCGCCAACGCCCACGCCCTTCTCGGTGGTGATCGACGGTAAAACCTACCAGGGCGCCATCACCGGCCCGCACGTCATCCCGGCCCCGGGGCCGGCCTTGGGTCGTCGCTATCGGACCTTCTGGCAGCGAATGCTCGATTCGAACTGACGGCCTCTGGGCTATGGGTTGAGCATGGTCAGCGTCAAAGGTTTCGCGCTTGGGTACGAGCGCGAGCAGCCGAGCAACGCGGAGGGCTTGAAGGCGTCGTGCGGCGCCACTTTGCACTGCCCGATGTCGGCACCGCCTGGCACGACCTGGTGCATGACGTCGACCCGCGCTTCGGCCTGCATGCCTTCGCCGCTTGCACCATGATGTCGCTGCGCAAGAGCCTGAGGAACGGCCGGGTCTGGATCGACCATTCGGTGAGCTTCCGCTATCGTCAACTGCCGTTCCTGATCGGCGGCGGCAGCGGCGCGGACGGCAAGTCCGGCCTCGGCGCGCAAAAGCCGGAAATTCCGCTCAAGATGAGAAGGCAGAGAACCTACTGGTAAAGCGAGAGCGATCGCTGAGTCGCAACGCGCATCGCTCTTTGCAGGGTTGCATGGCGACCCTGTTAGATTCGCCGTGCGCGGCCAGGGTCGCGAAACAGACACGTCCCCATTCACCTTCATGGAAAACCAACTCGCCTGGGTCCAAGCCGCCTGCGCACGCATCCTGCGTCCGGTGGTCAGGCTCGCGCTGGCCATGGGGCTCAAGCACCCTCACCTCGAAGAACTGCTGCGCGACCTCCTGCTGGACGAGGCGCGCCGCCTGTGGCGCGCCGAGGGCGTGAAAGAGCCCAACATCAGCCAGCTTTCGGTGGCGACGGGCCTGAACCGCAAGGCGGTCACGGCCAAGGTCCGGGAGCCAAGCGACCATCTCGCGAGCACCGACGTGTCGGCGGCCGCCAAGACATTCACGACGTGGCTGCAGCTTGTTTCCGACAGGCCCGAAGACCGGCGGCTGCCGATCGTCGGCAACGGCGACATCCAGTCGTTTGAAAAACTGGCCTGGCAGGGCAGCCGTGGCAACGTGCACCATCGAGCGATCCTGGACGAGCTGGTTCGGCTCAACATGGTGACCGAGCACGACGGATACGTCGAACTCAAGGCCGAGGGCTTCGTGCCTTCGGCGGACCTGCAGTCGATGCTCGCATTCCTCGGCGACAACTCCCGAGATCACCTGCTCGCGGCGGTCTCCAACATCCAGGGGAATCGGCCGCCGCTGCTCGAGCGTGCGGTGTATGCAGGCGGCGTGACAATGCAGGATTGCGAAGCCATTCACGAGATCGTCCGGCAGCGCTGGAGCGGGCTGCATCATGAGCTGACCGCGCAGATGACGCGCGCTGTCGAGGCGGCGGGCCCGGCCGCCTCGGGCCGGATCCGCGTCGGCATCTACACCTATTACGAAGACGCCACGGACCCACCGGGCGCGACCGAGAGCAAATCATGAAGACCAGACCCTGGCTCGCCAGCCTGACGCCGCTGTTGCTGGCGCTGCTTCTTTCGTGCGGTGGCGGCGGCGGCGGCGGCGGCGGCAGTCCGGTGGGCGGAGCCTCCTCGGCCCAGGGAGCGGCCGGCGCGTCCGCCGCCGTGCCATCGAGCGGCGATGCGGGGGGCGACAGCACCGGCGCCACAGGGGGATCAGCGTCCACCGGGGGATCGACGAGCACGGCCTCGGGTGGGGACAACTCCGGCGTCGGGTCGGGCGGCACCGGCATCGGCACCGCGGATGCCGCCACCAGCGTCGGCGCAGTCGATGGCATGGGCAGCATCATCGTCAATGGCCTGCGCTATGACATCGACCAGGCCGTGGTGAGCCTGTCGGATGCCGCGACGCTGCAGATCGGGATGACCGCCAAGGTCACGGGTCCGGTCGACGCCGCCTTTGCGAATGGCGTTGCCAGGCAGGTGATCTCCGCGGTGGAACTGCGCGGAGCGGTCTCCGTCATCGATCCGGTCGGCGGCAGCTTCGTGGTCATGGGCACGACGGTGAGCGTCGACGAGACCACCGTCTGGGCCGATGTGCCAGGACTGGCCGGCCTGGCCGCCGGCACGACGGTACAGGTCTGGGGCCTGCCGACGAGCCCTGGCGTGCTGCGCGCGACACGCGTGGAGCAGGCCGCCGTGAATGCCGCCCCCGTCGTCACGGGCACCGTGGCGCAGCTGGACACGGCCAGAGGCACCTTCGCATTGGGCAGCCTGAGCATCGCGTACGGTTCGGCAGGTTTTGCCGCCGGCATCGATGCCGGTACGCTGGCAAACGGCGCCTTCGTGCGGGTCCGGGCCAACACCCAGCCCGCAGCCGGCGTGCTCGACGCCACGGGGGTGGAGAGCTGGTACGTGATCCCCAAGGTGGGCGGCACGCCGATCCAGCTTGAAGGCGTGATCGGAAACTACACGGGGCTGGGTTCGTTCCAGCTCTTGGGGACGACCATCGATGCCTCGGCAGCCCAGATCACCGGCGGCGCCGCTGCCAAGATCGCCAACGGAGTCAAGGTGGTGGTCGGAGGGACCCTGGTCAACGGCGTGCTGGTCGCAGCGAAGCTCAAGATCGTGCACATCCCTGGCGGCGGCGCACTGCCGTCCTACACGCTCATCGGCACGGTGGGCAACTTTGCTTCTCCGGCGAGCTTCCGCGTGCGCGGGCAACTGGTGGACGCCAGCAGCCCCGGCGTCGTGTTCGTCAACGGCGCGCAGGCCGGCCTGACTAATGGCGCAAAGGTCACCGTGCTGGGCGCTCAGGTGGTGAATGGCGCGCTGATCGCCAGCCAGGTCAGTTTCGACTAGGGCCTGTTCAGGCCCTGGCCCGCAGGGGAGATCGCCGCGTCGACGATGGTCTGCGCCTCGGCCAGGATCCGCTCCAGGTGCTCGGCACCGCGGAAGCTCTCGCCGTAGATCTTGTAAATCTCCTCGGTGCCTGAGGGGCGGGCCGCGAACCAGCCATTCTTCGCGATCACCTTGATGCCGCCGATCGCGCCGCCGTTGCCGGGCGCGTGGCTCAGGACGGTGTCGATCGGCTCGCCGGCCAGTTCGCTGGCGCGCAGCTGCTGCGGCGCGAGCGCCGCCAGCTGTTTCTTCTGCTGCAGGCTGGCGGGCGCGTCGATCCGGCTGGCGACCGGATGGCCGAATTCGTTCGCCAGCTCGACATAGAGCGCACCGGGGTCGCGGCCGGTGCGGGCGGTGATCTCGGCCGAGAGCAATGCTGCGGTGATGCCGTCCTTGTCGGTGGTCCAGACCGTGCCGTCGCGGCGCAGGAAGGTAGCGCCCGCGCTTTCTTCCCCGACGAAGCCGAGCGAGGCGTCCAGCAGGCCGTCGGCGAACCACTTGAAGCCGACCGGCACTTCGAAGAGCCGGCGGCCGAGCCTTTGCGCAAGCGCGTCGATGAGCCGCGTGGACACCACCGTCTTGCCCACGGCCGCCCCGGCGCCCCATTGAGGACGGTGCTGGAACAGGTAGTCGATCGCGACCGACAGGTAGTGGTTGGGCTGCAGCAGGCCGGCGCTGCGGGTGACGATGCCGTGGCGGTCGTGGTCGGTGTCGCAGGCGAAGCCGACGTCGTAGCGGTCCCTGATGTCGAGCAGGCGCTGCATCGCGTAGGTCGACGACGGGTCCATGCGGATCTGGCCGTCCCAGTCGAGGGTCATGAAGCTGAACCGAGGATCGACGGCGTCGCTGACCACGGCGAGGTCGATCCGGTAGCGTTCGGCGATCGCGCCCCAGTAGTGGACGCCGGCGCCGCCGAGCGGGTCGACACCCATGCGCACGCCCGACGCCCGAATCGAATCCATGTCGATCACGCTGCCCAGGTCGCCCACATAGGCGGCCAGGAAGTCGTGGCGGTGGGTGGTCGCGGCCTGCAAGGCCTTCTCGTGCGGCATCCGCCGGACGCCCTCGAGTCCTTTCTCGATGAAGCGATTGGCCGCGTCCTGTACCGGGCCCGTGATGTCCGTGCCGGCCGGCCCGCCGTTGGGAGGGTTGTACTTGAAGCCGCCATCGCGCGGCGGGTTGTGCGAAGGCGTGACGACGATGCCGTCGGCCAGCCCGCGCGTGCGCCCGCGGTTGTACGTGAGGATCGCGTGCGACAGGGCCGGGGTCGGCGTGTATTCGTCGCCGCTGGCCAGCATCACCTCGACGCCGTTCGCGGCCAGCACTTCGAGCGCGCTGGCGGCCGCGGGCGCGGACAGCGCGTGCGTGTCGATGCCGAGGTAGAGCGGGCCGTCGATGCCCTGCGCCCGGCGATGGTCGCAGATCGCCTGGGTGATGGCGAGCACGTGCCACTCGTTGAAGGAGCGGTCGAAGGCGCAGCCGCGATGGCCCGAGGTGCCGAAGGCCACGCGCTCGGCCGCCACGGTGGGGTCGGGTCGCTCGGCGCGATAGGCCGCGAGCAGCGCGTCGATGTCGATGAGGGCGTCGGGGGGCGCCGGCTGGCCGGCGAGGGGGCTGATGCGTGAGGCCATGGAGGCTCCTGTGTGGCGATTCAAGGGCTGGACCGGGTCGCGCCCTGCCAGGTGGCCGGGGGCAGGTCGCGCAGGTCGGCGATGCGCGCCAGCGTGATGTCCGGCGGGGGGTAGGCGCCGACGACCCGCGGATCGAGCGCGTAGTGGCCCTGGCGTGGAAAGACGGTGGTGAGGCGCTCGCCCAGCGCGGCCTTCATGGCCGAGAGGATGCGTAGCTTGTCGTCCACCATGACGTAGTGGCGTGCCGGGTAGCGCTGCTGCACCGCGTCGAGCATCAGCTCCTTGTGGATGTAGATCAGCACCCGGCCGTCGACGGCCTGCCAGAGCCCCGAGCGCTGCACCTTGCGTGGCTGGAACACCGCGTCCCCGTCCGAGAGGATCACCGGGACGCCGAAGCGCTGCAGGTGCTCGACGACGCCCAGCGCACCCGCAAAGAGGCGCTCGGCGAACGGGTAGTCGATCAGGAAGGCCGACATCTGCAGCAGCCGCGGGTCGCTCATGTCGTCGTCGCCGAGTTCTCGCAGGCGAAAGCGCTGCAGCGCGCCCAGATAGTCGGCGTAGCCCAGCTCGCTGAACAGCGCCTCGAAGAAGGTCCAGTAGCGCTCGGCCCTGGCGGTGCCGAAGTTGTCGGCCAGTCGGCGTCGCAGGTCGTCGACCAGGCCATCGTTGTCGAACAGCGTGTTGTCGACGTCGAGCAAGAAAACGATGTCCTGCATCGGGGCCTCCTAGAGCAAGTCGCTCGGAACGAACCACGAAAAAAGCAGCAGCTTGAGCCGCACCAGCACGTTGGCGTCAGGCTCCTCGTCGTACACCACGTTCTCGCCATCGGTGCTCACCCACTGGATCTGGTCGCTGCCGGGCTTCAGCCGCAGCTCGTAGGCGCTTTCGACATTGTCGACCTGGAAGGCATCGAGCAGGCGGTGCGCCACTTCGAAGCTCTCGAAACGCACGCCCAGCTCGGTGTTGATGTGGGCCGAGCGGGGGTCGAAATTCAGCGAGCCGATCAGGGACCATTCGCGGTCGATCAGCGCCAGCTTGGCGTGCAGCCGCCCGCGCGACTGGCGGAACACCTTGCGCAGGTTCAGGCTGCGCTTGATCTGCTCCGAGCTGACTTCGTAGAGCCGCACGCCCAGCCGGAGCATCTCGACCCGGTAGTCGTTGTAGTTGATGTTGACCAGCGGTTCGTCGGTGTCGGCCAGCGAATTGGTGGCGACGCTCATGCGGACGTCGCGGGCGCGCAGCCGGGCGATCTGCGCCATGCCCGCTTCGCCGGGCAGGAAGTAGGGCGACACGATGTCGACGTCGGAGCGGGCCTGGTCGAGCTGTACGCGCATGCGCTCGGCGACGGTGGGCGGCCGGCGTTCCCTGGCGGCGGCGTCGTCCTCCGGGCGCAGCGCCTTGTTCGGCGAGTCCGCCACCGCGTTGGCGCGCGCCGGGATCAGCTCGAGCCGGCCCCGGTCGATCAGGATGCCGAGCCGCGGATCGCCGAACATGTCGGTCGCAGGCGGAGCCGGGGGCAGCGGCGCGACTTTGCGCGAGGTCAGCCGCTCGAAGTTCGCCTGCAGTGCCGCGGGCGATTCGAGGGGCGGCACGATGGCCTCCAGCGGCCAGACCACCTCGCTGTTCCAGTAGTTGTCGAAGATGGTCTCGAGTTCGGTCACGACCGGGCCGGCCATCAGCATGTCGAGGTCGATGAAGTTGGGGCCGTCGCTGCGCAGGAAGTACTCGTCCGCCAGGTTGCGCCCGCCGGCGATCGCGAAGGCGCCGTCGGCGACGAAGAGCTTGTTGTGCATCCGGTGGTTGAGCCGGCGGAAGTCGGCCGCGAAGCTCATCCAGCGGGTGGCCGAATGGTCGCGGCCGGCCACGAAGGGGTTGAACAGCCGGATCTCCACGTTCGGGGTGGCGGCCAGGCCGAGCAGCAGCGGGTCCAGCTTGGTCGTGTAGAAGTCGTCCAGCAGGAGGCGCACGCGCACGCCGCGCCGGGCGGCGTCGCGCAATTCGCGCAGGATCAGCTTGCCGGTCTTGTCGTTGCCCAGCAGGTAGTACTGCAGGTCGAGCGAGGACTGCGCGCGCCGCATGAGTTCGAGCCGCGCGTCCAGCGCGAACGCGCCCTGCGCCAGCACACGCGCACCCGACAGGCCGTCGGGCCGGGCGCTGAAGGGGGCGGCGAGCCGGCCCAGTTCGGTGGCGGGCGAGGCCGGGAGGGCCGGGACGTACGGCGTCGCCGGAACGGGCGGCAGTCCGGCGCAGGCCGAGAGCAGGCAGGCGAGGACGAGAGCCAGGCAACGGAGCATGGGACGGGAGCGCGCGGAGCGACCGGAAGAAAAGGGCGCCGCCCGGATGAACGGCCAGCGGATCGTAGCCGGGTCTGCCGAGACAAGGTGGCTTCCCGTGCGCGCCTGCCGGTGCGTTTCGACGCTCCGGGGCCCGCTGCGCATCGGCGCGCCATAGGGTGTTGCCCTTCGCCAACGGCGCCGCCGCGATGACGCTGCAGAATCGCGGCGATGAAATTCTCCGCCGTTGCTTCCGCCTGCCTGTTGCTCGCCACTTCGTCTGCGGTCCGGGCCCAGGACACCGGGAGCACACCGACGCTGGGGGAGATCACGGTGTCCACGCCGGCCGGTCCGACGCCGCTCTTCGACGTCGCCGGTTCGGTCGACCGGGTGGAAGGCGCGGACATTCGCGACAGCCGGCTCGGCGTGAACCTGTCGGAGAGCCTGAGCGGCGTGCCCGGACTGCAGATCCAGAACCGGCAGAACTACGCGCAGGACCTGCAGATCTCGATTCGCGGCTTCGGCGCCCGCTCCACCTTCGGGGTGCGCGGGGTGCGCCTGTATGTCGACGGCATCCCGGCCACCCTGCCGGACGGCCAGGGCCAGACTTCCAACATCGACATCGGCTCGGTCGACCACGTCGAGGTGCTGCGAGGGCCCTTCTCGGCGCTCTACGGGAACTCTTCGGGGGGCGTGGTGCAATCCTTCACCGAGACTGGCGAGGGGCCGCCGAAGCTGGGCTTCGCGATGGCCGCGGCCAGCTTCGGCACCACGCGCACCGGTCTCAAGGCCAGCGGGTCTTCCGGTGCGGTCGACTATCTGCTGAGCGCCGGCCATTTCGAAACCGACGGGTATCGCGACCACAGCGCGGCCGAGCGCGGCATCGTCAACGGCAAGATGGGCTTCACGCTCGACGATGGCAGCCGGCTGACGCTGATCGCCAACAGCGTGCACCTGAATGCGCAGGACCCGCTCGGGCTCACGGCCGATCAGTACGCGCTGAACCGGCGCAGCGCAGCGATCGCGACGCAGTTCGACACCCGCAAGAGCGTCGACCAGACGCAGGCCGGGCTGCTGTACGAACGCCGCCTCGATCCCGACAACGCGCTGCGCATGCTGGTCTACGGCGGCGAGCGAAAGACCTCGCAGTACCAGGCCATCCCGCCTTCGGCGCAGCTGAGCCCGACCAGCGCCGGCGGCGTGATCGGACTGGCGCGGGATTTCGGCGGCGCCGACCTGCGCTGGATCTCGCAGATGCAACTGGCCGACCGGCCCTTCGAACTGGTGGCCGGGCTGGAGTACAACAAGCTGCGCGAGCACCGCACGGGCTACGAGAACTTCCTGGGTCCGGCCGCGAAGCCTCTGCTGCTGGGCGTGCAGGGGCGGCTGCGGCGCAACGAGACCAACGAGGTCTACAACCTCGACCCCTATGTGCAGGGCACCTGGCGCTTCGCGGACCAATGGACGCTCGAGGCCGGCGTGCGCCGCAGCACGGTCGATTTCGATTCGCAGGACCACTACATCGTGGGCGCGAACCGCGACGACAGCGGCAGCGCGCGCTACGCCGAGACGCTGCCGGTGGCGTCGCTGCGCTACCAGGCGACACGCGACCTCGCGCTCTATACCTCGGTGGGCCGCGGCTTCGAGACGCCGACCCTGAACGAGCTTTCGTACCGTCCCGACGGGTTGGGCGGGCTCAACTTCGCGCTGCAGCCGGCCGTCAACGACAGTGTCGAGGTCGGCGCCAAGGCGCGGCTGGCAGGCGGCCTGCTGACGGCAGCGCTGTTCAAGACCCGCACGAGCGACGAGATCGTGACTGCCACCAACGTCGGCGGCAGGGCCACCTTCCGGAACGCCGGCCGGACCACGCGCGACGGCTTCGAGCTCGCCTGGCAGCACGAGAGCGAGAACAACTGGCGCACGCAGCTGGCCTACACCTGGCTCGACGCGCGCTACAGCGACACCTTCTGCGCGACCGTGCCCTGCACGGCGGCCGGCATCGTCCCGGGAGGCAACCGGATCCCCGGCATCGCCCCGCAAACGCTGTTCGCCTCCTTCGGCTGGGTGCCGCCCCAGGGCTGGCGTGCCGGCACCGAATTGCGCGCGCTCGCCAGCATCGAGGCCAACGACCGCAACACGGTGAGCGTGCCGGGCTACGCGGTGGTCGCCCTGTTCGCCGGCTATCTCATGCAGTGGCAGCGCTGGGACCTGAATGCCTTCGCGCGCATCGACAACCTGTTCGACCGGCAATACATCGGCTCGGTGATCGTCAACGAAGGCAATGCCCGTTACTTCGAACCGGCACCGGGGCGCAACTGGACGATCGGCATGAGTGCGGCGTATCGTTTCTGATTCCCGGGCCGCAGGAGTGGCAAATGGAATTCAAGGATCGACGCGATGCGGGGCGCAAGCTCGCCGCAGCGCTGGCCGGCTGGCGCGGCCAGCCAGGCCTGCTGGTGCTGGGGCTGCCGCGCGGCGGCGTGCCGGTGGCGTGGGAGATCGCGCACGCCCTGGGCGCACCGTTGGACGTGCTGGTCGTGCGCAAGCTCGGCTACCCGGGCCAGGAGGAGTACGCCATGGGCGCGATCGCTTCCGGCGGCGTGCGCTTCATGGACGATTCGCCGCTTGCCTGGCCGGTATCCGAGGCGGAGGTCGAGGCCGTGGTCGCGCGCGAGCAGGCCGAGCTGGTGCGCCGCGAGCGGCTCTATCGGGGCGAGCGCCCGCCGCTCGCGCTGGGCGGGCGGGTGCTGCTGCTGGTCGACGATGGCCTGGCGACCGGCGCCACGWTGCGCGCCGCCGTGATGGCGGCGCGCGCGGGCCGGCCGCAGCGCATCGTGGTCGCGGTGCCTGTGGCGTCGCGCGAGGCGGTCCAGAGTGTCGCCAGCGTGGCCGACGAGGTGGTGAGCGCTTTCACGCCCGAGCACTTCCGTGCGGTCGGGCTCTGGTACCAGGACTTCGGCCAGACCTCCGACGAGGAGGTCTGCCGGCTGCTGGCCGGAAGCTGAAAGCCTACGGCCTACAACCCCGCGGCTGCGCGCAGCTTCGAGGCGTTGGCCGTGCTCTCCCACGTGAACTCGGGCTCCTCGCGGCCGAAGTGGCCATAGGCTGCCGTCTTGGCGTAGATCGGGCGCAGCAGGTCGAGCATCTGGATGATGCCCTTCGGACGCAGGTCGAAATGCTCCTGGATCAGGGCGGCGATCTGCGCGTCGGGGATCACGCCCGTGCCTTCGGTGTAGACCGTGACGTTCATCGGCTTGGCGACGCCGATCGCATAGGCCACCTGGATCTGGCATTGGCGCGCGAGGCCCGCGGCGACGATGTTCTTGGCCACGTAGCGCGCGGCATAGGCGGCCGAGCGGTCGACCTTGCTCGGGTCCTTGCCCGAGAAGGCGCCGCCGCCGTGCGGGCAGGCGCCGCCGTAGGTGTCGACGATGATCTTGCGGCCGGTGAGCCCGCAGTCGCCCTGCGGGCCGCCGATGACGAAGCGGCCGGTCGGGTTGATCAGGTAGCGGGTGTCCTTGAGCCACTCCTTGGGCAGCACCGGCTTGATGATCTCCTCGATGATGGCTTCGTTGAACGAGGCCTTCATCTTGGTCGGCGTCTCGCTCTGGTCGGGATGGTGCTGGGTCGAGAGCACCACGGTGTCGATGCTGTGCGGCTTGCCGTCCACGTAGCGCATCGTGACCTGGCTCTTGGCGTCCGGGCGCAGGAAGGGCAGGCGGCCGTCCTTGCGCAGTTGCGCCTGGCGCTCGACCAGCCGGTGCGCGTAGTAGATCGGCGCCGGCATCAGCTCGGGCGTCTCGTCGCAGGCGTAGCCGAACATCAGGCCCTGGTCGCCGGCGCCGGTGTTCAGGTGGTCGTCGCTGGCGTGGTCGACGCCCTGCGCGATGTCGTTGGACTGCTTGTCGTAGCAGACCATCACGGCGCAGCCCTTGTAGTCGATGCCGTAGTCGGTGTTGTCGTACCCGATGCGCTTGATGGTGTCGCGCGCCACCTGGATGTAGTCGACGTGCGCGTTGGTCGTGATTTCGCCCGCCAGCACCACCAGGCCGGTATTGGTCAGGGTCTCGGCGGCCACGCGGGAGCGCGGGTCCTGCTCGAAGATCGCGTCGAGGATTGCGTCCGAGATCTGGTCGGCCACCTTGTCGGGATGGCCTTCGGAAACGGATTCGGAAGTGAAAAGAAAATCGTTCGCCATGTCGTGAAGCTCCGTAGCAGGTCAATTGGCGCGTTGCCAACCCGTTTGGGAGCCTTGGCGAACGCTTTAGCAGTGTTGTTTAACGTCGCTCTGCAAGTAGTTCCATAACTCAGCGACAATTCGCATTCTATTCGAGCCGCGCTGTAGCCTGCGCGCGCGTCCTTTCCATCCCCATGTTTCGATGATTGCCTTGTTCCGTTTGCTCGCCCGTGTTCCGCTGCCCGTCATGCATGCGATCGGTGGCTGGCTGGGCTGGCTGGTCTGGTGGTTCGCGCCGGATTACCGCCGCCGCTTCAAGGAAAACGCCGAGGCGGCGGGCTTCACGCCGGCGCAGTACCGCCCGGCGATCGCCGCTGCCGGCGCGATGGTCGGCGAGCTGCCGTGGGTCTGGGCCCGCCCGCGCGGTGAAAGCCTGCTGCCGCGTCTCGTGCGCTGGGACGGCATCGAGGCCTTCGAGGCCGCGCTGGCCGAGCGCAAGGGCGTGATCCTGGTCTCGCCGCACCTCGGCAGCTGGGAAACCTTCGGCCAGGCGGTGGGCGAGCGCTTCTTCGAGGCCTACGGCCCGATCACGGCGCTGTTCCGGCCGGCGCGCAAGAAGTTCATGGCCGACCTGATCGCCGGTTCGCGGGACCGCCCCGGCCTGCGGACGCTGCCGACCACGGTGGCCGGTGTGCGCGGCCTGATCCGCACGCTGCGCAGCGGCGGCTATACCGGACTGCTGCCGGACCAGGTGCCGCCGCTGGGGCAGGGCGTCTGGGCGCCCTTCCTCGGCCGGCCGGCCTACACGATGACCCTGTTGCCGCGCCTCGCGCAGCAGACCGGGGCCCGCGTCTTTCTCGGCGTCTGCGAGCGCCTGCCCCGCGGCGCCGGCTACGCGATCCGCTTCGTGCCTTTCGACGGCACCGCGATGAGCGACCCCAAGGCCACGCCCGAGGCCGCCGCCACCGCGATGAACGAGGGCATCGAGAAGCTGATCCGCAGCCTGCCCGGCCAGTACGTCTGGGATTACGCCCGCTACAAGCAGCCGCGCGCCGAGGCCGCGGCGGAGGCGGCGCCATGAGCCTGACATCCCGGCTCGGCATCCGCTTCATGCGCGCTTTGGCGCATGTGCCGTTCCCGCTGGTGCGCGGCTTCGGCGCCGTCCTCGGGCGCGTGCTGCACGTGCTCGCGGTGCCGCGGCGGCGCGTGGTCGACACCAACCTCGCGCTGTGCTTCCCCGACAAATCGCCGGCCGAGCGGCACCGCATGGCGCGCGAGACCTTCGTCTACGTGGCGCAGTCCTGGCTCGACCGCAGCTGGCTGTGGCACGCACCGGAAGCGGTGGTGACCCGGCGGCTCAAGGTGCACGGCGCGGCCGAAATGGTCGAGGAGATCGCCCATGGCCACGAGCCGATGATCCTGTTCGCGCCGCATTTCTACGGCCTGGATGCGGCGGCCACGGCGCTGACCATGCACACGGACCGCCCCTCGACCACCATCTACACCACCCAGCGCGATCCGATGGTGGATGAGTGGATCAGCGAGGGCCGCAAGCGCTTCGGCAACGTGATCACGCTGAACCGGGTCGACGGCATCAAGCCGATCGTCGCGGGACTGCGCAAGGGCGGCCTGCTGTACCTGCTGCCCGACATGGATTTCGGTCGCGACCAGACCGTGTTCGTGCCCTTCTACGGTGTGCAGGCGGCCACCGTGCCCTCGCTTTCGCGCTTCGCGCGGCTGGGCCGGGCCAAGGTGGTGCCCGTGATCTCGAAGCTCACCCGCGACGGCTACGAGATCGAGGTGCTGCCGGCCTGGAAGGATTTTCCGAGCGACGACGCGGTGGCCGACACCGCCCTGATGAACCAGCGCCTGCAGGGCTACATCGACACCATGCCGTCGCAGTACTACTGGGTGCATCGCCGGTTCAAGACCCGCCCCGAGGGCGAAGAACCGGTGTACTAGGCTCGCCCCCAGGTTGCCCGGCACTTCGTGTCCGGGCGCCCACCCCCTGCCGGGGGCAACACCAGCGGCCTGGCAAAGCCAGATCCGCGGTGTTTCACCAACGGGCCTGGCTGCGCCGGCCGTGCAGAGTCAGCGGGTGCGATGGAGGAACGATTCGATTTCCGATGCGACGAACGCCGGCTGCTCATGCACCACCCAGTGCGTGGCGCCCGGCACCCGGGTGATGTCGAGCTTCGGCACATAGTCCTCCAGGCCTTCCAGCAGCCCGGGCAGCAGCGCCTTGTCGTCGAGCGCCCACAGCACCAGCGTGGGCGCCGCGACGGTCAGCTTGTCGCGGGGCAGTTCCGGCATCGCGGGCGCCGGCTGCCCCGGCATGGCCGGCTTCAGCGGCGTGACGCGATAGAGATTGCAGGCACCCGTGAGGCCGGCGTTCCAGACCTCGCGGTACTGGTCCTTGACCTTGTCGGTGAGCCAGCCGAAGCCGTCGGGCCCGGCCTGCATCCCCAGGAAGAAGGGCCACATGCGGCGGTAGTCGTCGGCCGCCAGCAACGCCTCGGCATCCGGCCGGGCGAGAAAGTTCATGTAGGCGCTGGCCGCCTGCTGCGCAGGGCTGTGCTGCAGTTCGCGCGCGAAGGTCCCSGGGTGCGGCGAATTGATGATCACCAGCCGGCCCAGCCTGTCGCCGTGCCGGTTGCCGAAGCTCCAGCCGAAGGCGCCGCCCCAGTCGTGCGCCACCAGCGTCTCGATGCGCCCGGCCGGGTTCTCGCTGGCCGCCAGTTCGGCGACGTCCTGCACCAGCAGGTGGGCGCGGTAGGCCGAGACCTCGGCGGGCGCGCTGGATTTCTCGAAGCCGCGCAGGTTCGGCGCCACACAGCGGAAGCCGCCGTGTTCGGGCGCGGCGAAGTGTTCGAGCAATTCGTCCCAKATGAATGCGGCTTCGGGAAAGCCGTGCAGGAACACCATCAACGGGCGCCCGGCGGCGCCGGCCGCGCGGCAGCTCAGGGTGGTGCCGTTCGGCAGCGTACGGGCGAAAGTCTCGATCACAGGCGGTCTCCTTCGTGTCTCCAGGCGGCGAGGAGGCGCCTGCGCAGTGCTCAGGGCTGCTCGTCGATGGGTGTTTGCTCGGGGGGTGCGGGCTGCCCGCCCTCGGGATGCGCCCAGCGCCACAGCAGCTCGGCCGCCTCGTCCACGCCTTGCTGCTTCAGCGCCGAGAACAGTTTGACCTCGCCGCCGCCAGCCTGCAGTCGCGCAATCGACAGTGCGCGGGCGCCGTCCGAACGCGTGAGCTTGTCCGACTTGGTCAGGAGCACCAGGAACTTGAGCCCTTCCTCGACCCTCGGCCGAATCACTTCGAGCAGGATGTCGTCGAGCTCGGTGAGGCCGTGGCGCGGGTCGCACATCAACACCACGCCGCGCAGGTTCTCGCGCGTCATCAGGTAGTTGCCCATCACCCGCTGCCAGCGCAGCTTGGCTTCTTTCGGCACGGCCGCGTAGCCATAGCCCGGGAGGTCGGCCAGCACCGCGTCGTCGACCTTCTGCTTGCCGACGCCGAACAGGTTGATGTGCTGCGTGCGGCCGGGCGTCTTCGACGCGAAGGCCAGCCGATGCTGCTGCGTGAGCGTGTTGATGGCCGTCGACTTGCCGGCATTCGACCGGCCGACGAAGGCGATTTCCGGCAGCTCGAAGGGCGGCAGATGTTCGAGTTGCGGCGCACTCGTGAGGAAGTGGGCGGTGTGCAGCCAGCCGCGCGCCACGCGGGCGCGTTCGGCGGCTTCGGGGTCGGCGGCGGTCGCCGTGCGGGAGTAGCTGACGGCGGGCTTCCGCGGCGGGGTGGTCATCGATAAGCTTTCGTAACGGGGCGCCATTGTAGAATCGCCGGGTTTTGCGCCATAAATCCAAGCCCCCGATATGAAGTTGTTTGCCCATTTTCTGCTTGCAGCCCTGTTGGGCATCGCCGCCAGTGCCAGCTTCGCCGCTGACGAGCACGCCTCAAAGCCGGCTGCCGAGGCGCCTGCGAAGGCTCCGAAGCCCGACCCCGCCAAGGGCGACACGGTCTTCAATGCCACGCCGGCCAACAGCCAGAGCTGCGCCTCGTGCCACAACGCGGACGGCAACTCGGCGATCGCGGCGAACCCCAAGCTGGCGCAGCAGCACCCCGAGTACATCCTCAAGCAGCTGCAGGACTTCAAGTCCGGCAAGCGCAAGAGCGCGATCATGAAGCCGATGGCGGCAGCGCTTTCGGACGAGGACATGCGCAACATCGCCTGGTTCGTGGGCTCGAAGAAGATCAAGCCCGGCTTCGCCAAGGACAAGGACACGGTGGCCCTGGGTGAGCGCATCTTCCGTGGCGGCGCCGCCGACCGCCAGATTCCCGCCTGCGCCGGCTGCCACAGCCCGAACGGCGCCGGCATCCCCGCGCAGTACCCGCGCCTGGGCGGCCAGCACGCCGACTACACGGTGCAGCAGCTCAACATGTTCCGCGAAGGCGGTCGCCTGAATTCGCCCGTGATGACTGGGGTTGCCGCCAAGCTCAGCAACAAGGAAATCGCAGCGGTGGCAGACTACATCGCCGGCCTGCGTTGAACCCCGCTTCCGACTTCTGAACCAACCGCCGACAACAAACTCCTAACAAGGCGGGCCGATCCAGCAGGACGGCCCGCCTTTTTTGCTTTTCACGCTCGCCTCCATGTCTGTCTCCACCCACGGCCTTCGAGTCCGTCGCGGACCCCAAGTGGTCCGCGCGGCCGTGGAGCTGTTCTCGTCGATGCGCTTCGCGATCGCGCTGCTGACCATCATCTGCATCGCATCGATCATCGGCACCGTGCTCAAGCAGCACGAACCCTTCGGCAACTACGTCAACCAGTTCGGACCCTTCTGGGCCGAGGTGTTCCACGCCGCGAAGCTCGACGCGATCTACAGCGCCTGGTGGTTCCTGCTGATCCTCCTGTTCCTGGTGATCAGCACCTCGCTGTGCATCGCGCGCAACACGCCGCATATCTTCAGGGACCTGAAGACCTACAAGGAGAACATCCGGGCGCAGAGCCTGAAAGCCTTCGGCCAGCGGGCCCAGGCCGTGCTCGCCGAAACGCCCGACACGGCGGCCAACCGCATCGGCCAGCTGCTCGCGAGCGGCGGCTGGAAGGTCAAGCTGCAGCACCGCGAGGGCGATGGCTGGATGGTTGCCGCCCGTGCGGGTGGTGCCCACAAGCTCGGCTACATCGCGGCCCACAGCGCGATCGTGCTGGTGTGCATCGGCGGGCTGCTCGACGGCGACCTGGTGGTGCGGGCTCAGACCTGGTTCAACGGCAAGAGCGTCTACACCGGCGGCGGCCTGATCGCCGATGTGGCGCCCGAGCATCGCCTGTCGCCGCGCAACCCGACCTTCCGCGGCAACATCCTGGTGCCCGAGGGCGCGCAGTCGAGCGTCGCCATCCTGAACCAGTCCGACGGCGTGCTGCTGCAGGACCTGCCCTTCTCGATCGAACTCAAGAAGTTCATCGTCGAGTATTACTCGACCGGCATGCCCAAGCTGTTCGCGAGCGAGGTCGTGCTGCACGACCGCGCGACCGGCGAGCAGTTCCCCAAGCGCATCGAGGTCAATCACCCCGCCAGCTACAAGGGCGTCGAGATCTACCAGTCGAGCTTCGACGACGGCGGCTCCAGCGTGAAGCTGAAGGCGGTGCCGATGGCCGCGGCGGCCAAGCCCTTCGAGATCGACGGCACCATCGGCGGCAGCAGCGAGATCACCAACGGCAGCGACCGGCTCACCCTGGAGCTGGTGGCGCTGCGGGTCATCAATGTCGAGAACTTCGCCGACGGCAACGGCGGCGCCATGACCAGCGGGGCCGATGTCCGCAAGGTCGACCTGCGGCACGACCTCGAGTCGCGCCTGGGCGCCGCCAACAAGACCAACAAGCCCAAGGTGCTGCGCAACATCGGGCCCAGCATCGGCTACAAGCTGCGCGATGCCTCGGGGCAGGCGCGCGAGTTCCAGAACTACATGGTGCCGGTCGACACCGGCGACGGCCAGCCGGTGTTCCTGCTTGGCGTGCGCGAGCGGCCCGAGGATCCGTTCCGCTACCTGCGCGTGCCGGCCGACGAGCAGGGCTCGATGGACGGTTTCGTGCGCATGCGCGCCGCCCTGGCCGACGCCGACGTGCGCGCCCGCGCCCTCGACCGCTACATCGCGCGCGCCGCCGATCCGAAGCGGCCCGAGCTCGCGGCCCAGCTGCGCGGGTCCGCCGCGCGTGCCCTGGCCCTGTTCGCGGGCACCGAGCGGGCCAAGGCCGATGCGGTGAGCGCCGGCGGCTGGCAGGCGGTGGCCGAGTTCATGGAGGCCAACGTGCCCGAGGCCGAGCGCGAGCGCGCCGCCGCGGTGCTGGTGCGGATCCTCAACGACGTGCTGTTCGAGGTGCTCAACGTGAGCCGCGAGAAGGCCGGCCTGGCCGCGATGCCGCCGGACGAGAAATCGCAGCTCTATCTCACGCAGGCGGTGCTGGCGATCAGCGATGCGCATTTCTATCCGGCCCCGGTCGCGATGATGATGAGCGACTTCAAGCAGGTGCAGGCCAGCGTGTTCCAGGTCGCCCGTGCGCCCGGCAAGAACATCGTCTATCTGGGCTGCCTGTTGCTGATCGTGGGCATTTTTGCGATGCTGTACGTGCGCGAGCGCAGGCTGTGGGTGTGGCTCGCGAAAGACGGCGACGACCCCCGCGGCACGGCGGCGACCCTGGCCTTCTCGGTCAACCGCAAGACCATCGACAGCGATCGCGAATTCGAGCACTTGAAGCACAAGCTGCTCGCCATCAGGAAAGACACCGCGTCATGACCACCACCACGCTCACGCTCAACGACAGCTGGCTCTCGCGCCGCAATCCTTTCGACTGGTTGTTCGCGCTGCTGACGGTGGCCGGCGCCATGTTCGCGTTCTCGCGCTACCACGGTGCGATGGACTACTACGAGAAGACGATCCTGGTGGCGACCGTGCCGGCCGCGATCTGGCTCGGCTGGTTCTGGCGGCCGCTGCGGGTGCTCGCGATCGTGGTCGCCGCGGCCGCGCTGCTGGCCATCGTCTCCTACCAGGGCGACCTGGCACGCGCCGACAGCGTCTTCTGGCTCAAGTACTTCCTGTCGAGCCAGTCGGCCATCCTCTGGATGAGCGTGCTGTTCTTCATGAGCACGCTGTTCTACTGGATCGGCTTCTTCGGCGGCAAGCAGGGCGATGCCATGGATCTGATCGGCTCGCGCCTGGCCTGGGCCGCGGTCACGATGGCGCTGATCGGCACCATGGTGCGCTGGTACGAGAGCCACCAGCTCGGCCCGGACATCGGCCACATCCCCGTCAGCAACCTGTACGAGGTGTTCGTCCTCTTCTGCTGGCTCACGGCCGCCTTCTACCTGTATTTCGAATGGCGCTATCGCACGCGCGCGCTGGGCGCCTTCGTGATGCTGGTGGTCAGTGCCGCGGTGGGCTTCCTGCTCTGGTACACGCTGGTGCGTGACGCCCACGAGATCCAGCCGCTGGTGCCGGCGCTCCAGAGCTGGTGGATGAAGCTGCACGTGCCGGCCAACTTCATCGGCTACGGCACCTTCTCGCTGGCGGCCATGGTCGCTTTCGCCTACCTGATCAAGGAGCAGGCCGACGAGACCCGCTGGTACAAGCTGACGCCGATCTGGCTGCTGGGCGTGGCCCTGTGCTTCGTGCCGGTGGCCTTCCGCCAGCGGGTGCAGGAGGCCGGCGGCAGCTACTGGGTCGGCTACGCCGCGATCTCGGCGCTGATCGCGGCGGGCATCCTGATGGGCCGCAAGCGCATCGCGGCGCGGCTGCCCGCCAACGAGGTGCTGGACGACGTGATGTACAAGTCGATCACGGTCGGCTTCGCCTTCTTCACCATCGCGACCGTGTTGGGCGCGCTCTGGGCGGCCGATGCCTGGGGCGGCTACTGGAGCTGGGACCCGAAGGAAACCTGGGCCCTGATCGTCTGGCTCAATTATGCGGCCTGGCTGCACATGCGGCTGGTGAAGGGCCTGCGCGGCACCGTGGCGGCCTGGTGGGCGTTGGCCGGACTGGCCGTGACCACCTTCGCGTTCCTGGGCGTCAACATGTTCCTGAGCGGGCTGCACAGCTACGGCACCCTGTAGGCGCACGCCGGTCTTTCGCTCGTGAAATGATCCGCGGGCGCCCTGGGCGCGTAACCGGATCGGCGGCGGCAACGAACTCACCCTGACACACGTTTCAGGCGAAAGGCACTCCATCATGTTGATTCACTCCCGCGACGACGGCTTCATCCACCCGCGTTCGAGCGAGATCACCCCCCGCGCCGCCTACGAAGGCCGGCGCGACATGCTGCGCTGGCTGGCCGGCGGCGCCGCCGGTGCCGCC
>NZ_JBFUCI010000066.1:0-20509 GCF_056405335.1 Variovorax sp. P1_H12_2 | reverse complement strand
ATGTGAAAGGCGGCCTGGGCTACGTGACCATCCTGGCCGGGTGCCTGCTGTCGGCGTTGTCGGGCTCGGCCGTGGCCGATGCGGCGGCCTTGACCGCCCTGCTGCTGCCCATGATGGTCAGCGCCGGGCACGACAAGGCGCGCTCCGGCGGGCTGATCGCCGCCACCGGCGTCATCGGCCCCGTCATTCCGCCGAGCATCGGGCTCGTGATCTTCGGCGTTGCGGCCAATGTCTCCATCTCCAAGCTGTTCCTGGCGGCCATCGTGCCCGGCCTGCTGATCGGTGCCGCCCTGTGGCTGACCTGGGCCTGGCTGGTGCGCAGCGAGAAGATCGTTCCGCCGCCGCGCAAGTCGGGCGTCGACATCTTGCGGGCGTTCCGCCAGGCGCTGTGGGCGCTGTTCCTGCCGGTGATCATCCTGGTCGGTCTGCGCATGGGCGTCTTCACGCCGACGGAAGCGGCCGTGGTCGCCGCGGTGTATGCGCTGTTCGTCTCGACGGTGATCTACCGCGAACTGCGCTGGAAGGACCTGTACGCCATCTTCGTCAATGCCGCCAAGACCAGCGCGATCGTGATGTTCCTCATCGCCGCGGCGATGGTCAGCGCGTGGCTGATCACGGTGGCCGATCTGCCGTCGAAGGTCGTCGGGCTTCTGGAGCCCTTCATGGGCAGCAAGATCCTGCTGATGTTCGCCATCATGGTGCTGGTGATGATCGTCGGCACCGCCATGGACATGACGCCGACCATCCTGATCCTGACGCCGGTCCTCATGCCGATCGTGAAGGCGGCGGGCATCGACCCGGTCTACTTCGGCGTCCTCTTCATCATCAACAACTCCATCGGCCTGGTCACGCCGCCCGTGGGGACCGTGCTCAACGTGGTCGCCGGGGTGGGACGCATCTCGATGGACGACGTCACCAAAGGCGTGGTGCCTTTCATGATCGCGGAGTTCGTGATCATGTTCGTGATGGTGCTGTTCCCGTGGCTGGTCATCTGGCCGGCCAGATGGCTCGGCGCCTGACACCCGCCACGCCCGCTTCACTCAAACCGACAGGAGACACTCACATGAAGATTCGCATCTGGAAGACGTTGATCGCTGCCGCCGCGATGTTGGCAATGGCCAGTGCCGGCGCGCAAATCAAGGAGCGCACATTGAAGTTCGCGTTCCAGAACCAGACGGGCCACCCGCAAGCGCAGGGCGCCCAGAAGTTCGCCGACCTGGTGTCTGCGAAATCGGGCGGGCAGATCACGGTCAAGCTGTTCCCCGGCGGTACGCTCGGCGGTGACCTGCAGACCGTGTCGGCGCTGCAAGGCGGCACGGTCGAGATCACCGTCTTGAACGCCGGCATCCTCGGCGCACAGGTCAAGGAATTCGCTGCCTACGACTTCCCTTTCCTCTTCAACAACGGGCAGGAGGCCGACGCGGTCACTGACGGGCCCTTCGGCCAGAAGCTGTTCGGCAAGCTGGAGGACAAGGGCCTGCATGGCCTCGGCTACTGGGATCTCGGCTTTCGAAACCTCACCAACAGCAAGCGCCCGATCGCCAAGGCGGACGACATCTCGGGCCTGAAGATTCGCGTGATCCAGTCGCCGATCTACGTCGACCTTTTCAGCGCCCTGGGTGCCAATGCCACGCCATTGCCGTTCCCGGAGCTGTATTCCGCGCTGGACCAGAAGGCGGTCGACGGCCAGGAGAATCCCAACACGGTGATCCTGTCGTCCAAGTTCGCGGAGGTTCAGAAATACCTCACGCAGACCCGCCACATCTACAACCCGCAGGCACTGATCGTCAGCAAGAAGACCTGGGACGGCATGAGCGAGCAGGAGAAGAAGATCATCGCCGACTCGGCCACCGAAGCCACCACCTTCCAGCGCCAGGCATCGCGCGGCGCGGCCGACAGCGCGCTCGAGGCGCTCAAGAAGGCGGGCATGACGGTGACCGAACTGCCTCCGGCGGAAATGGCCAAGCTGCGCGAGAAGGTGAAGCCGGTCATCGACAAGTACACCGCGTCGGTCGGCGAAGCGACCGTGAACGAACTCATGGCCGAGATCGCCAAGGCCCGGAAGTAGCAAGACGCCTCAGGCCGCGCCGGCGCGGCCAGCCGAGGCGCCGCGGGTGGCCGTCAGCGGGGCTTGTTCGCCGCGCCTTCGGTCTCGGCGCGCAGCCGTTCTTCCTGGGCCCGCAGTTCGGGTGTGAGTTCGGCGCCGAAATCGGCGGCCTCGAACAGCGGGCGAATCTCGATCTCGGAGTCGCCCGGCATGGGGTTGGGGCAGCGCCTGGCCCATTCGACGGCCTCCTCCATCGACTGGACCTGCCACAGCCAGAACCCGGCGACGAGTTCCTTGGTTTCCGTGAACGGCCCGTCGATCACGGTCCGCTGGCTGCCCGAGAAGCGCACCCGTTTGCCGCGGACGCTCGGGTGCAGGCCTTCGCCCGCGAGCAGCACGCCGGCCTTGACGAGTTCCTCATTGAAGTTGCCCATGGCCGCAAGCAGCTCCGTGCTGGGCATCTCTCCGGCCTCCGACTGGCTCGTGGCCTTCACCATCACCATGACACGCATGATCATTTCTCCTTGAGTGGTTGTTGAACCGCACGGCCCTGAAGTCGATTCAGGATAGACGGCGGCTCTGACACTACGTCGAATCGGGATCGCCGAAATCGACACCACTTTGAAATAATTTGTGCCCGCGCAGGCGCCCTCCCCGGCTCGATGCGAACGGTACGATGCGGGCGGCAGGCCGCGCTCGCGCGATGCCGCAACACCGGAGCAAGAACATGGGAATCCGAATTGCCGTGATGGGCGCAGGCGCCGTAGGCTGCTATTACGGCGGCATGCTGGCCCGCGCCGGCCATGAGGTGGTGCTGATCGGCCGGCCGGCGCATGTCCAGGCCATCGGGCTCGCCGGCCTTCGGCTCGAGACGGGCAGCTTCGACGAGCACGTGCAACTCTCGGCCAGCACCGAAGCCGAGGCCGTGCGCGGCGCGCAGACCGTGCTGTTCTGCGTCAAGTCGACCGACACCGAATCCGCCGCGGCGCAGCTGCGGCCGTACCTGGCGCCCGATGCGATGCTGCTCGCGCTGCAGAATGGCGTCGACAACGCGGACCGCCTGCGCGCGGTGCTTCCCGGCCACATCGTCGCCGCCGCGGTGGTCTATGTCGCCACCGAGATGGCCGGCCCGGGCCACCTGCGGCACCATGGCCGCGGCGAGCTCGTCATCGAGCCGTCGAGCGGCAGCGAGGCGGTGGCGCGCATGTTCATCGCGGCCGGTGTGCCCACCGAGATCTCGGCCAACGTGCGCGCCTCGCTGTGGGTCAAGCTGATCCTCAACTGCGCCTACAACGCCCTGTCGGCCATCGCGCAGTTGCCGTATGGCCGGCTGGTGCAGGGCGAAGGCGTCGACCAGGTGATGCGCGATGTGGTCGCCGAGTGCGTCGAGGTGGCGCGGGCGGACGGTGTCGCGCTGCCCGCCGACATCGAGGCCGTGGTACTCGGACTGGCCGCCACCATGCCCGCGCAGTACTCATCGACGGCGCAGGATCTCGCGCGCGGCAAGCGCAGCGAGATCGATCACCTCAATGGGTACGTGGTCCGGCGCGGCGCAACGCTGGGCGTCCGGACACCTGCCAATCGCGTGCTGCACACGCTCGTGAAGCTGATCGAAACCGCGCGGCCTGCGTACGGCCTCGATCAGGCCTGAAGCGCCGGCTACGGCCGGCTGGCGGCCGAGATGACGATCTCGACGCGGCGGTTCTTGGCTCTGCCCTGCGGCGTGTCGTTGGGGGCCACCGGGCGCGACTCGCCGAAGCCCTGCGCCGAGATCGAGTTCGGCGGCACGCCCTTCGAAGTGAGGAAGCGCACGACATCGTCCGCCCGCGCCGAGGACAGCTCGAGGTTCGACGGGAAGCGCCGCTTCAGGTCCGGACCGATCGGCACGTTGTCGGTGAAGCCTTCGACCACGATCTGCTGACCCGGCAGGTTGGACAGGGTCGGCGCGATCTTGGCCAGCGTCTGCTCGCCCTTGGCGCCGAGGGTCCAGCTGCCTTCAGGGAACAGGATCTCGTTGACCATCGTCACCTTGAGCTGGTTCTGCAGCTGCGTGATCTGCGCCTGGTCGGCGCTGAGTTCGCCCGAGAGCTGCTGGCTGAGGGCCGAATACGCGTTGGCCTTCTGGACCTCGGTGTTGTAGGTCTGCTTGCTGACGCACCCTGCGGCCAGCACGACGGAACACAGGACCAGGATGAACTTGTTTGATTTCATGATTTTTTCTCGCTCGTGGTTGAACAGTGCACCGGACCTCGCAGACGGCATGCCGGCAGGAGCAGCAGCCGCCGCACCCTCGCGCGATGCTAGGACTGCCCTCGGGCGCTGCCTATCCGAGTGCACACGGACGACCACGTACGTGGCGCCGGTCTCGATCTGCCACCAGGTGTCGACAATCGGACAACGCCGTTCACAGACCACTTCGTAGCGCCAGGCCTCGGGATTGATCGGTTCGCCGTTGGCTGGTATAGAAAATGGTGAAGTGGCGTTTGTCGATAATCTGCCAGAAACGCCCGCGTCGGGATATCCGGGAGCGGCAACCGGCAGCAACTCGGCATCGTCGACCTGACGGCAGGCCCGGCGAGGCCGTGCAGCGCTAACTGGCCGACGCTGCGCTCGCGCGCGCCTTCGGGCGCCGGGTCGGCACGCGGCCGGCAACGCGACGAACCCCCATGAACAACTGGTCGATCGACCGACGCACGTCTTCCTGCATCGCGGCGACGGCCTGCGTGTCTCCCGACAGGTGCCTGAGCAGGCCCTGCTGGAAGAGGCCGTCGAACAAGGCGTAGGCCGCTGAAGGCGGCAGGCCGCAGGGTCCGCCCGCGAGTTCGGCGAAGCGGCTCATGACACGCCAGATCATGTGTTCCAGCCCCTTGTCGAGTTCGGCGACGTCGGCGCGAAACGCTTCCTCGAACAGCGCCTGGGCCCGCAGGTCGTACCACAGGCGGTGCAGCGGCGCCTCGTCGCGCAGCGTGGCGCCCAGCGCCTCCACGAAGCCGGTCATCAGCTGGTCGTAGCTGGTCGCCGTGGCCGTGACCTCGTCGTAGCGCGTGACGCAGCGCGCCTTGTAGCGCCGCACGCTGCAGATGATCAGGTCGAACTTGTCCTTGAAGTAGTAGTGCAGCACGCCGTGCGAGAACTCCGAGTTCTGCGCGATCTCGCGCAGGCTGCTGCGGGCGTAGCCCAGCGCGGCCAGCGTGGTCAATGCGGCCTCGCCCAACTCTTCGCGGCGCTCGGCGAACTTGTCGACCCGCGCCCTGGACACCCTCTGCGCGCGCTTTTCCTGTTGTGACGTCATCTTCTGCTCAGTGATTTCAAACCATAGCACGGCACCCATTCGCTCTCTGGCGAACGTCGCGCGCCCAATCATTCTAGAGAATCTTGACAGTCGTCCAATAAAAGCTTGACAGTTGGATAGACGACTTTCTACGATGCCCTTTCCATCTCGACCCACACCTATCAGGAGACAAGCGATGGCCAAGTTCGATCTGAAAGGGCGAAAGGCCCTGGTGACCGGTGGTGCGCGCGGTATCGGCGCCGGCATCGCCGAGGCGCTGGCGGCGGCCGGCGCGGCGGTGATGATTGGCGACGTTCTCGCCGACCTGGGACGGGAGACCGCGGCCCGGCTCTCGGCCTCGGGCGCCCAGGTCGGCTTCACGCCCCTGGACGTGACGCAGGACGAGGACTGGGCCAGCGCCGCCGCGGCCACGGTCAAGGAACTCGGCGGCTTCGACATCCTGGTCAACAACGCCGGCATCGAGATCACCTCGCTGGTGGTCGACGTCGAAGCCGCCGATCTGCGGCGCATGCTGGAAGTCAACGTGGCCGGCAGCCTGCTGGGCATGAAGCACGCATTCCGCGCGATGCGCCCCGGCGGCAGCGCCGGCAAGGGCGGCGCGGTGGTGAACATCTCGTCGGTGGCCGCGACCATCGCCTTCCCGGCCATCGCCGGCTACTCCGCCACCAAATCCGCCGTCGACCGCGCGACCCGCGTGGCGGCGATGGAGTCCGGCAAGCTGGGCTACGGCGTGCGCGTGAACTGCATCTACCCGGGCCTGGTGCCCACCGACATGGGCATGAAGCTGGCCGGCGACATCGTGGCCGCCGGTCTGGCGCCCAGCGTCGAGGCGGCCGTCGGCGACGTGATCGGGCAGACCCCGCTGGGCCGTCTCGGCGAGGTCGGCGAGATGGCCGATGCCGTGGTCTTCCTGTGTTCGGACGCCGCGCGCTTCATCACCGGCGCCGGATTGCCGGTCGACGGCGGCATGGGCATGTGAGCCCCGCCCGCATTCCGCAACCCCAACGAAGGACGAGACATCATGAGCAGCAGCAAGAAACCCGTGGTGGTGTACGGCGCATCGGGCTACACCGGTCGCCTGGTGTGCGAGTACCTGCGCGAGCTGAACATTCCCTTCATTGCCGCCGGCCGCGACAAGGCGCGCGTGCAGGCGGTGATGGACAAGATCCCGGGCATCGAGACGGCCGACTATGAAGTCGTGGGCGTCGAGCACAACGTGGACGCGCTGACCGAACTGTTCCGCGGCGCCAGGACGGTCAGCAACATGGTGGGGCCGTTCATCAAGTACGGCCATGAGGTGGCCGAGGCCTGCCTGGCCGCCGGGTGCCACTACACCGACACCACGGGCGAGCAGGACTGGCTGCTGGAGGCCCAGGAACGCTGGGGCCAGAAGTTCGCCGACAAGGGCCTTCTGCTGTCGCCCGGCGTGGCGCAGATGTACACCACGGGCGAAATCGCGGCCCACATCTGCCTCGAAACCCCGGGGGTCGACACGCTGGACATCCTGGTGCTGTGGAAGGGGCTGCCGACCTACGCCTCCACGCAGACCATCTTCACGATCCTGAAGGCCAAGTGGTACTACCTGGAGCAGAACAAGTTCGTCGAGTGGCCGCAAAGCACGCACTACGAGGTGGTGGTTCCGGGCCAGCACCTGCCGGCGCTGGTGACGCCCTGGGCCGGCACCGCGCACCCGGTCTGGTTCAGGAACGACCCGCGCGTGGCCAACTGCAAGGCCCTCGGCGGCGTGTTCGCGCGCGAGGTGATGCAAGGCTTCGTCGCCACGCAGAAGATGTACGAAGAGCAGATCGCGCCGCTGCCGCCCGAGCAGCGCGAGGCACAGCTCGCCAGCATCGCCGCCTCCATCCAGGCCGGCATGCCGCCGCGCGAGAACCCCCGGGTCAACATTTCGCTCGACTCGGTGTATGGCTCCGGCCCGCTGGCGCGCGTGCATTGCGTGATCCACGGCAACTGCAACTACAAGCAGACCGGATTGCTGCAGGCCCATGCGGCCTATTCGCTGCTGCAGCAGCCGCCCAGGCGCGTCGGCTTTGCGTCCGCCTGCCAGGCCTTCGGGCATCGGGAACTGCTGGGCGTGCTGCAGAGCTTCGGCCTGGTGATGGAACCCGTGCTGACCGTCCATCGATGAAACGCCGGCGCCGGGGCCGCGGCCCGGCGCCACTGCTGGAGGGCGCCCCATGCGTCTGATCGACTATCTGGACAAGGGCGCCTCGCTGGGCCCCTCGGCCGCCTGCCTGCGCATGGGCGACACACGCCTCACGTACGCCGACGTGCAGCGCCTGAGCTGTCGGGTCGCACGCGCGCTGCAGCGCAGCGGCGTCGAGCCGGGGGCCAAGGTGGCGGTGCTCTCGGGCAACGACCCGATCGCGTTCGCCTGCGTGTTCGGGCTGTCGCGCGCCGCGGCCGTGTGGTGTCCGATCAACCCGCGCAACGAGGCGGCGGAGAACCGCTTCGTGCTCGATGCCTTCGACTGCACCTGCCTGATCTTTCACAGCCACTATGCGCCGCTGGTCGAACAGATGCGCGCGGGCCTGCCCCGGATCACCACGCTGGTGTGCATCGACCAGGCGCTGGCATGGGCACCTTCGCTGGACGCGTGGCTGGCGGATGCGAGCGACGCGCCGCTCGAGATACCGGTCGTGGACGACGTCGCGATGATCGCCGGCACCGGCGGCACCACCGGCCAGCCCAAGGGCGTGATGCTGTCCGGCCGCAACCTGGAAAGCATGTCCGCGCTGACCCTGATGGGCTATCCCTTCGAGGGCCGCCCGGCCTACCTCGCACTGGCGCCGCTGACGCATGCGGCCGGCGTCCTCTGCCTGCCGGTGATGGCACTGGGCGGCGAAGTCGTGATCATGCCGAAGCCGGACCTGGGCGAGTTCCTGCGGCTGATCGCGCACTGCGCGATCACGCACACCTTCCTGCCCCCCACGCTGATCTACATGCTGCTGCAGCATCCTGACCTGGCCACGACCCGGCTCGAGTCGCTGCAGTGCTTCTGGTACGGGGCGGCGCCGATGTCGGCGGCCCGGCTGGAAGAGGCGCTGGTCAAGATCGGACCGGTCATGGCGCAATTGTTCGGGCAGACCGAGGCGCCGATGATGATCTCGATGATGGCGCCCAGGGACCACTTCAACGCCGACGGCAGCGTGGCGCGCCAGCGGCTGGCTTCCGCCGGACGCCCGGGCCCCCTGGTGCAGGTCGCCGTGATGGACAAGGACGGCGCGCTGCTGGCGACCGGCGAGACCGGCGAGATCGTGGTGCGCGGCTCGCTGGTCATGCTCGGCTACTACAAGGACCCGCAGGCGACGCAGGAGGCGTCGCGCCACGGCTGGCACCACACGGGCGACATCGGCCATCTGGACGCCGAAGGCTTCCTCTACATCGTGGACCGCGCCAAGGACATGATCATCTCGGGCGGCTTCAACGTCTACTCGGCCGAAGTCGAGCAGATCCTGCTGCAGCACCCCGACGTGCAGGACGCCGCGGTCGTCGGCCTGCCCGACGAGAAGTGGGGCGAGCGCGTCGTCGCCGTGCTCCAGTTGCATCCGGGCCGCACGGTCGACGCCGACGAGGTCAAGGCCTTCGTGAAGGCGCGCATCGGCAGCGTCAAGGCCCCCAAGCAGATCGAGATCTGGCCCGAACTGCCGCGCTCCAAGGTGGGCAAGGTGCTCAAGAAGGAGGTGCGGGCGGCGCTGATGGYGCGCCTGGACGACCCCATCGCACGAGCAGGACGATGACGATTTCGCGCAAGGTGTTCATGGCCGGCGCGTGGCGCGCCGTCAGGGCTTGAACGGTTTGCTGAGATAGCGCGAGCCTTGGACGCCGAAGCGCCAGGGCTGCGCGATCGCCTTCGAGATGCCGATGCGCGGACCCACCGCGATCGGCAACGGCGGCTGGGCCTCGGGCGCCGCCAGCAGCTCGAAGGGCGGCGCGTCGAGCGCCCTGCCATAGAAGCTGGCGTCGATGCCCAGCGCCTGGCCGACCCGGCCGGGTCCGGCGCACAGCAGCCGGGGCGCGTCGAGCCCGCGGCGCTCGYGCATGCGGGCGATCCCGTGCGTCGGCTCGATGGCTCGGATCAGCACGCCGGCGCCGTGCCCGGCTTCGCGGCAGACGAAGTTGAGGCACCAGTGGATGCCGTAGGAGCGATAGACGTAAGCGTGACCGGGCGGCCCGAACATCGCTGCGTTGCGCGGCGTGAGGCCGCCGAAGCAATGCGAGGCGGGATCTTCGCGGTCGTAGGCCTCGGTCTCCACGATGCGGCCGCCGACGCCATCGACCAGCAGCGTGACGCCGATCAGCAGGCGCGCAACCTCGTGTGACGGCGCTCGGAAGTCGATGGGTGTCGGGGCGGTCGGCATGCTGTCGTGAAGCTGTGAGCGGCCATCGTAGCGTCAGGCGCCGGTGACCGCGCATGCTCGGGACTACCCCGGGGCTGCGTCGTACCCAAGGGCGATGCAGGCCATGCCCTCCAGTCGTTTGTATCGAATTGTGCCCGGGTAAAATGACGCCCATGTCCGACACCCAACTCACCCAGGATGGTCTGCGCTACGTCAAGAAGGCGCCAGGCTCCCTCATCACAACGCCGCGAGCCGAATCCATGATGTCATGCTTCAAGTGCGGGAAATTCGTGCTTCGCACCGCGCTGACGTCGCGCCGCTTCCTTGGCAAGAACCATCTGGTCTGCGCGCCGAAGTGCGGATAGGCAGCAGCCCGCCCGCGACGCTTCGCTCGTGCTCCCGAACGGCGGCAACGCATCATCTCGCATGACCTCGGTCCAGGTCTTGAACGACTTCTCGCAGATCCTCAAGACGCAGGGTCTTGCGGGTGGTCTCGCCTATTTGAACGACAGCGTGCCCCATCGCTACACCGCGGTCTACAGGTTCGCTGGCCTCGTTCTGAAGAACGTCTGTCTGCATGACGCGCTGGGCAAGAGGCAGCCGGCATTCTTGTCCGCGCTGCCGCTCGACAAGAGCCTCGGCCAATTCATCAGGCCCGGCACTCCCTTCAGAACCAACAATTCTTCAAATGACCCGCGGCTCGCAGGACACGCGTACGAGGGGACTCCGTTCAATCTGATTTCCTACCACGGCACCGCGCTCGTAGCGCCGAGTGGTCATTTGTGGGGGATCCTTTGCCACTTCGATCTCTCGCCGGTTCCGCTGTCAGACGACGCTTTCGCGTTCCTTGAATCGGTCGCGCCGATCGTTGCTGCCTTTGCCGTCGATCCCCATGGGTAATCGCCAGTCGATCTGATCGAACCGGCCGCTCAGCATCTCAGTCGACTGCCATTCCGGCTTCGAGACGCTTGAATCAGTCCGCGTACACCCCCGCCGCCTTGATGACCGGCGTCCACTTCGCGATTTCGTCGGCCACGAACTTCCTGTGGCCCGCGGGCTCGATGCGGCGGTCCGTCGCAACCACGGCGCCCAGCAGTTCCTCGCGGTGGATGAAGTCCGGGTCCTTCAGCGCGACCCTGAGCGCATCATTGAGCTTCTTGGTGATCGCCGGCGGAGTTCCCTTCGGCGCATAGAGGCCGTGCCAGATCGTCACCTGGAAGTCCTTCAGCCCCGCTTCGTCGAGCGTGGGCAGGTCCTTCAGCAACGGCAGCTCGAGCCGCCTGGGCGTCGTCACCGCGAACGCCTTCACCTTGCCGGCCTGGATCTGCGGCGTGGTGTTGGTGGTCTGGTCGCACAAGAGGTCGATCTGGCCGCCGATCAGGTCAGTGATGGCGGGCGCCGTGCCCTTGTAGGGCACCGGGGTCATCTCGGTCTTGGTCGCGCTCTGGTAGAGCAATCCGCACAGGTGCGAGGCCGAGCCCACGCCCGCGTTGCCAATATCGATCCTGCCCTTGTTGGCCGCGATCCAAGTCGCCAGTTCCTTGTAGTTGGCAGCCGGAATGCCGGGCTTGGAAATCAGCGTCATCGGCACGTCGTTGACGATCCCCAGGTACTCGAAGTCGGTCTCAACCTTGAACGGAACGTTGCGCACCAGGCTGGGCACGGTCGCCATCGCGATGTGGTTCAGCAGCAGCGTGTAGCCATCGGGTGCGGCGCGAGCCACCTTGGCCGCACCAATCGAACTGCCGGCGCCGGGCACGTTGTCGATGATCACCGTGCCGCCGCCGAGCGGCTTGCGCAGCGCCTCGGCCAGGTGGCGCGCCACGCGGTCGGTGGGACCGCCAGCCGCGAAGGGCACGACGAGGGTCACGGGCTTGCCCGCGGGAAAGTCCTGCGCGTGGGCGCCGGTGGCGGCAATGGCGACTGCCGCGAGGGTGAACAGTTTCTTCATCAAGTCTCCGTCAAGGTTGGAACAAGGAATCAGGGGGTGCGGGAAGGCACCCGGGTTTCGAGCGCGGGCGGCTGCCATCCGGGCTTGATGTGGCAGCCGTTTCGGCCGTCGGTGTCGTAGCGCGCCATCAACGCGGCGCAACGCTGCGCGAGGCCTAAGGGCGTGGGCTTCTCGCCCTTGTCGATCCAGTCGAGCAGCGCGGCGAAGAGCGCGGGGTATTCCGAATCGCTCAGGTAGCTGTGCTCGCGCTCGGCGCTGAAGCTCTGCACCAGGAGGTCGCCGGTGCCGGCGGCGTCGCGGATGCGGCGGTAGGTGTTCTCCAGTTCGACGAAAGCCGTCGGGTCGTCGATCGCATGCAGCGCCACGGTCGGCAGCGCGGTGCGGCCGGTGGGCTGGCTGTCTGCCGCCAGCGCGCCCAAGGCCCGTGGATCGGCTGCGTAGCGCGCGACGCGGGCATTGAGCGCCGCGTCATCGGTCGAGCCCTGGTAGACCACGCCGATGTTGCCGAAGGGGTTCCGGCCGTTCAGGCGCTGCTGCACCAGGTCCTGGAAGAGCCAGGTCGCCCAGTTCAGGTGGCCGACCAGCGAACGTTCCTGGATCTTCACGACCGACAGGATGGTCTGGAGCCGCGCCGCCTGCTCGGGTGAGCGCTGCGCCGCGGGAAGGYCGACGCCGGTGCACTCCCTGACGCGCGCGGCGAGCTCGGCGCGCGTGAGCCTGGCGTCCATCGGCAGGCCCAGCCACAACGGGTACTGCGGTTCGTCGGAGCGCGGATGATTGCCGCAGACCTGTTGATAGACCACGCGCAGATCGAGCCGGAAGTCGTAGGCGTTGTTGCCGCCGCCGAGCACGCCGTTGGTCAGCAGCAGGCCGTCGTAAGGGCTCTTCGCGGCGCCCACCGGCGCATAGGTCTCGGCGGCTTTCGCGGCGACGCCCGCGCCGTAGCTCTGGCCGTGCAGCAGCGTGCGGCGCGGCTGGCCGAATTCGCGCACGACGATCCGGCGCAGGCGCTCGGTATCTTCGGCCGCCATGGTCACGCCGTAGCCGCCGCGGCGATAGGTCGACCCCGCCCAGGCGTAGCCGGCCTTCACGGTGACGGCCCAGCGCTTGAGGTCTTCCTCGCTGCGTTCCAGCGTCGGCGGGCCGGTCTCGGGGCCGCCGTGGGCGTGCATCACGAGCACCCGGTTCCAGTCCTTCGGGATCGCGATCCAGTAGAAGGCGCCCGCTCCGTCCTCGCCGGTGTAGCAGCGCGCGGCCTTGGGCACCGGCGCGGGGCAGGCGGTCGGCTTGGGCGCGGCAGGCGCGCCGTGCGCGGACAGCAGCGGTGCGGCGGCCAGCAAGGCGAATGCGCCGAGGCGCAGGCGCTTGTTCATCAATGGCGTACTCCGAGTTCCAGCGCCGCGTTCGCTCCCGCGGCGGACACGAATCCGAGCACGCCGCTGTTGAAGATGAAATGCCCCGGCCGGCCCGCATCGGCCTGCACCACCCCGGGCACCGGCGTGTCGGGGCTCAGCGCCGCGGTGGCGCCGCCGAGGTTCAGGGCGCTGCCGGCCACCGTGGCCTCGTGGTTCTCGCCCTGGACGCTGACCATCGCATAGCTGCCGTCGGCCGAGCCGGCCATCAGGCTTTGCTGCAGCGAGAACATGCGCAGCCCCGCATTGGCGGCCGATTCGCGCACCAGGTGCAGCGGCACCGGGCTGCCGTTCACCAGGCCGATCACCATCGAGCCGCTGAGCGTGCCGCCGCTGGTGGCGGCGCCGCCCGTCGGCGAGGTGGTGAACAGGTCGAAGGCCTTGCGCGTCGCGTTGTAGGTGATGTAGCCCTTCTCGGTCCGGGTGCAGTTGGCGTCGTAGACCATGAAGCCGCCCGAGACCGGGTCGCGGCAGTACTGGAAGGTCCCGGCGTTGCGCAGTCTGACCGATGCGGCCTGGGCAGCGGCGGCGCCCGATCCCTGCTGCACGCCCACCGCGTTGAAGATGTTCGCCACCGGGTTGAACACAGTGGGCGTTCCCGCGTTCTCGAAAGTGGTCTGGAAGGCCAGCAGCGGTGCGAAGCCGCCGCCCACGGGCGCGTTGACGCCGCCGAGCAGCACGCCGCCCGGCGCGAAGGTGAACAGCGCCCCGGCCTCGCTGCTGGCGTAGCTGCACTGCCCTTGCGCCACCAATGAACCGCTGCGCTGCGTGCCAGCGCTTCGCTGGAGGCTCGCCTCGATGGTCACGGCATAGGCCATGGTGGACGGATCGATCGCCACGCTGAGCTCTTCGCCGAAGCTGTTGCCGCCCTTGTAGGTGCTGGCCGTCGCAGGCAGGTGCGGGCAGGCCAGCGGGTCGCCGACCTCGGTCACGCAGCTGTAGTTGACGGCGGCGTCGAGGCTGCCGCTGCCGCGGTACTTGGGCCAGGCCGGGAACTGGCACAGAGGGCGCGTGCGGCCGTAGGTGCCCGCCACGGCATCGACCGCCACCCCGGTGGCGGGTGCCAGACCGCCCTCGACCCAGCCCTCGAGCGCCGCCAGCGAATCCCAGTTGGGAATGAAGCTGCCAGTGCCGTGGCCCATGCCGGGCACGGTGTAGAAGCGCACGTTCCGCGCGACCGAGTCCCGGCCCACGGTGGCGACGAGTTGCTGGTAGTAGTCGATGGTCGAATTGGGGCTGATCACCTCGTCGGCCAGGCCGTGCAACAGGATGAGCTTGCCGCCGCGCGCGAGGAAGGGCGTGAGATTCGGGTCGGTGGCGTCGGTCAGGTTCGACACCTCGGTCACGCGCGCCGTGTAGCTGCCCGGGTCCAGCGGATCGAAAGCCAGGGAGTCGAAGCCCACGCTGCGCGCAACGAAGTACTTCACCCACTGGTCGCCCGTGACGTACATGTTGGCGTCGGCCGAGGTGGCCGGATTGGCCGGCACCTTGCGCGTTCCGAGGTCGCGCGTGGTGTACGGGCCCGCGACCAGCGCGCCTTCGAGGATGTTGTAGCCGCCCGCGCGCTTCACGCCGTTGGCGAGCAAGTAGGTCGTGAAATCGAGCGGAGACTCGATGGTGCGGACGGTGGCGAGCTGCGCGTCCGACAGGCAGGCGTCGCCCGTGTCGAAGCCGCCGCTGCAGCGCAGCGAGGCCAGGATCTGCGTGTTCAGCAGCCGGCAGCTCTCCACGTTGCTCACGATGCTGTCGGCCGCGCCGTCGAGCTTGTCACAGGCCTGCATCGCGGTCTTCTGCACCAGCAGCGTCTTGGCCACGTTCATCCAGCCCGCGCCGCCGTTGCCGTAGAGCGCGCGGCCCACGGCCACGTTCGACAGCCGGGTGCCGGTGTAGTTGAGCGCGGGCTCGTTGGCGATTGCGCCGTCGTAGTCGAGCGGCCAGCGCTGGATGTAGCTGAGCGCGTCGCGGCCACCGGTCGAGGTGCCGAGGAAGTAGGCGTGCTTCGGTGGCAGGCCATAGCGCGCGAGTATCAGCGCCTGCGCGACGTCGCGCGTCTTCTTGAGCGACTGGCTGCCGTAGTTGGCAAGCTCCTCGTCGTTGGCGGCGAAGCGGCCGTCGGTGATGCTGCTCGACTGGTGGCCCGAGTCGTCGCCGTAGGTGGCGTAGCCGAGCGCCAGCGGCGCCGGCTTGTCGGCAGGGCCGAAGCGCACGGTCTCGGTGCCGTCGATCAGCCGGCCGTTGAAGCCGCCGCCGCCGAAGTGGATGGTCTTCCGGTTCCATTGCTCGGGCAAGTTGACCGCGAAGTTGATGACCGAGGCGGCCGCGTCGATCGGCTGGATGGTGCCCCGCACGCGGCAGTAGTCGCCCAGCAGATTGCCGGCCTCGCCCGCGGCCACGGGGGTGGCGCTGGTGACGGTCGCGCCCTGCGTGGGCAGGCCGATCGTCGAGGCCGGCAGGTTCTTGCCGTTGAGCTCTGCGCAAGACACCACCGGCTGCACGGGCGTGGGCGGCGGGTTGTCGGACGGCTCGTTGGCGGAGGGGGTGTTGCTGTTGGCGGCGGGCTGGGTCGTGGATGCGGCCGGGAAGAAGCCGGTGCCGCCGCCTCCACCGCCGCCGCAGGCCGCCAGAAGCAGGGATGCGCCGATCGCGGTGGCGAACGAGCGGCAGGCGCCAAGATCGGCGCGAATCATCGAGGCAGGGCGCGGTGTGCGCATGGACTTGTCTCCGGCATGCGGCCTCGAAGGGCCGCTTTTTGAATGGGCGGCCGGACGATAGATTCACGAGTGACTTCGGGTCAAATAAAATAAAGGGGCACTTCCAATATCAAAAACATATGGACATAAGAGCGCTGCGCTACTTCGTGGCCGTCGCCGAGACCGGCCACATGACGCGTGCGGCCGAGCAGATCGGCATCCAGCAGCCGCCCCTGAGCCTGCAGATCAAGGCGCTCGAGCGCGAGCTCGGCGTACTGCTGTTCAGGCGCCATCCGCGCGGCGTGGCGCTCACCGACGCGGGCCGGCTGTTCCAGGTCGAGGCGCTGCGCCTGCTGCAGGACATGGACGCCATGAAGCAGCGCATGGCGCGCGTGGCGAAAGGCCAGGCCGGCAGGCTCGCGGTCGGCTTCACGAGCTCGGCGGCGGCGCATCAATTCATGCCCGAGGCGCTGCGCGCGTTCCGACGCACGCACCCGGATGTGGAGCTGCAACTCCGCGAGGACAACGCCGCCGAACTGACCGAGGCGCTGGCGCTGGGCCGCCTCCACTGCGGCCTGCTGCGCGTGCCAGTGGCGCGCCCCGACGGGCTGGTGTTCGAGACGCTGCTGCGCGAGCCGGTGCTCGTCGCCATGCCCAGCGACCATCGCTTCGCCCTTGCGCGGCGCAAGGACTCGCGCCCGCTGCCGCTCGCGAAGCTGTGCGAGGAAGGTCTCATCCTCGTGCGGCGCCCGGGTGCGCCGGGCCTCTACGCCGAGCTGCTCGCGCTGTGCCACGCCAAGGGGCTGCGCCCGCGCGTGGTGGCCGAGGTCGACCGCATGATGACCAACCTGAACCTCGTGGCGGCCGGCGTGGGCCTGTCGGTGGTGCCGGCCTCGATGGCCGGCGTGCATGCGGCGGCCGTCGCCTATGCCCGGCTGGCCGACGGCGGCCAGCTCGACGCCCCGCTCACGCTGGTGTCCCGCGCCGAAGAAGACAACCTGCCCGCACAGCATTTCACTGCGCTGCTGCGCAGGCTCGCAAGTGGGAACCCGCGGTCATGAGCGCCGCGCTGGTGCCGCGACGCCGTCTCTTCTTGAGCGGCACGGGTGCGCTGTTCGCGGCCGCCTTTGCCGCGCCGAATTTGCTGCGCGCCGCCCCGCCCGCGTGGCCGGATCGGCCGGTGCGGCTGATCGTGGTCTACCCGCCCGGCGGTGTGAGCGACGGCATGGCACGGGCGCTGGCCGAACCGTTGTCGCAGTCGCTCGGCGTGCCGGTCCTGATCGAGAACCGCTCCGGTGCGGGCGGCAGCCTCGGCATGGGCGTGCTCGCGCGTTCGGCGCCCGACGGCTGCACGCTGGCCTTCTCCGCCATCAGCCCGCTGACGCTGCACCCGCTGCTCGCGCGCGTGTCCTACGACTCGCTGCACGGCTTCACGCCCGTTGCCGGCGTGATGCGCACACCGGTGCTGGTGGTGGGCACCCCGTCCTTCGCGGGCCACGGGTTCGGGGATCTGATCGCACTCGCGCGCAGCCGACCCGGCGCGGTGCGCTGAGCAACCTCGGGCGTAGCGACCATCGGCCACATGGTGCTGGCGCAAGTACGCATGCAGAGCCGCACCGACATCACGCACATTCCTTACCAAGGCGGCGGCCCGCAGCTCAACGATGCGCTAAGCGGGCAGTTCGAAGTGCTCTCGACCAACGTCGCGGCACAGCAGCTTCAGTACATCGAGAACGGCCGCCTCCAGGCGCTGGCCGTGGGCGCGCCAGCGCGTGTCGAGGCGTTGGCGACGGTGCCAACGCTCGCCGAACTGGGCTTCGAGCGGGCCAACCGTGATTCGTTGTTCGGGATCTTCGCGCCCGCGAGCACGCCGCCCGCGGTGGTGCAGCATCTCAATTCCGAGATCAACCGCGTGCTGCGAGGCGAAGCGCTGCGCGCGCGACTGCGCGACTCCCACAACATGCCGGCCGAAGGCAGCAGCGAAGCGTTCGCGCGGGAGATCGCCGCCGACAGGCGGCGCAACCGCGTCCTGGTCATGGGAAACCGCGGACAGTTCGACTGACCGACTCGCCATGGCAGGCCGACCCGTGCGCGGCGCGTCCTTGCGAAGCGCATCGGCGCCGCCGTCCATGAGACGCTGCCGCCGCAGTGCCACCTGGCTGCGATCGAGACCAGCCTCGACAGCGATGTCCTTGTCCTAGTGGACGAACACTCTTCGATGAAGGCGCCGCAGCGACCACCAGATGCTGAACGCAACGAAAGGAATCGCCAGTGCAGCCGAGGTTTCCGGTGACATCGGCCAGCCGATTTTCTGAGCGCCTTTGGCAAGATAGCTCACGAGGCCGACGATGTAGTAGGTAATGGCCGCAACCGAGAGTCCTTCCACGGTGGCCTGCAGCTTCAGTTGAAGGTCCTGCCGGCGGTTCAGGGCTTCCAGCAGCGCCTGGCTGCTTTGCTGCTGTTCGATCTCCACGCGAGTGCGCAAAAGATTGCTCATTCTGGAGACGCGTTGGGACAGAGAATCCTGTCGCCTGACCGCCCATTCGCAAGTTTTTCGCGCCGGGGTCAGGCGTCGGTCCATGAACTCGGCAATGCTCTGAAGACCATCCAGCCTTGCTTCGGAAATCTGCGCGATGCGCTGGTCCAGCAGCTCGAAGTAGGCGCTGCTGGCGGAAAGTCGCGAATGCGTGGCTGCATGCTGGCTCTCGGCTTCCCCGGCGAGTCGCGTGAGCCGGTCCAGCAGGACAGGTTCCGCGTCGCGGTCGGCGCTGCGAATGGCTTGCGCGAGAGCTGCCAACTCGCCTTCGGCGCTGCCCAGCGCCTCGCCTGCCTGCCGCGCCGCTGGCAATCCGAGCAGGGCCGCCATTCGGTATGTCTCGATCTCAAGGATCCGCTGCACCAGTCGCCCGAGTCGACGAGGCTGCAACTCGTTCGCGAAAAGCAAGATGCGGGAAGAGCCGTCGGCGTGGATGGCGAAGTCCGTATACACCTGCGCCTGCTCGCCCGCGACGCTGGACCCTACCAGCGTCTGCTCATTGAGCATCTCCCTGACGTAGATGTCTCCGACGCTTCCATGCTCTGAAAATACCCAGAGATCGAGGCTGCAGAGGCACTGCCCGGGAAGCCCGCTGAGCCAGTCCTGCGGCACGGCATTGATCGCGCTGGCTGGCAGGCGAGGATGGCTTGCTGGAGCTTGTTCATGCATCGTGAACGTCCAGGTGACAAATTCCGTATGCAGTTCCCAGCGCAAGCGAAGCGATCCGACTTCGACCCGCAAATGCGTGGTGTTCTCGTCAGGTGGCGTCAAATGATGGTCGCGCAACAGCCTTGCAAGATGCGCTCGACTCTGCGCGCGTTGCTCAGCGTCGGCCAGCATCACGACGTGCGCAATGCTCAAGGCGCCTGTCAGCGCCTCCGGCGGGCGGGCATGGACTTCGTTGTGCAGTTCCGCGCGCTGCGGATGCTGGGGGACGCGGCTGAGAGATGGCATGAGCGACGAGTGAGAAACCTGKCGATGCGCAGTTCAGCAAGCATACTGCGGCTGTTCGATGTGATCTGGGCGCCGACACGCTGCGCGACAAAGGGACGATGCCGGTGCGTCAACCCGGCAGCTGACTACGAGCTCTTGGCATAGGGAAGCAAGGCCTTTGCGGCTTCGATCCGCAATGCCAGGGGCGCCGTCTCGTCGTTCATGACGCCTCTCAGAAAGCGTACCGCATCGATGTCTCCTTGCTCGCACGTCTGCACTTCTGCCGCACCGGACAGCTTCGAGGTGGGCGGCTCGCGGGACTCCTCGCCTTCGATCGCGCCAAGCCGGTTCAATGCGGCTTCGAAGGCCACTTGTCGAATAGGCTCGAGCGCTCGCAGAAGCGCCGCCTGGCCTTCGACGGTCGGAGGAAAGTCCAGCCACGGTGTATCGGCGAACACTGACGCCAGATCGGGGGCGACGAACGCCGACCAGCGGTCCGGGCTGGTCTCGACGGGCGGCGCAGCCGGACATTCAGCCGTCTCGGTGATCAGACGCACCTGCGTCGCCCCGACGTCCGACAGGTAGCGTGCACGGAGGCCCCGCAAGAAAAGCGCGCCGACACTCGGCGAGATCGGCAACGCAAGGGAGAACCACAGCTGCAGCCCGTCTGTGCCAGAGACCGCAATGGCGGGGGCAGGAAGGTCGAGATCCGATTGGGTCCCCTTCCAGACTGAAGAAAGCTGTCCCCAACCCGCGGGTAGCGCCAGCTCCAGCACCACGGCTCGGATGCCACGCTGGGCCCCTGCTTGTCCGACGCCCGGGGTGGCGCCATCTGCGGCGTTCACGCCCAGTCCGTACAGGCGGTCGAGTTCAAACTGCAATGGGGTCATGCCGAGCATGCTAGTCGATGCGCGGTATGCCTATTCATCCATCGCGTGGCCGCCCCCGGCGGCTTCATCGGCCTGGAAGAATCCCGCCTCCTCGAGGTTGCGCAGAGCGATCTCGAGAATCCGCGCCGTCGTCTCGCTGAAGCAGCTCGATGGGGTCGAGCTAACGATTGTCGAAAGAGCCGATCGCCGATCGCTCGCTCAACGGGCGAAACCGCCGACAAAGGCCGCGCCGCCACCGCCCCACGTGCCCCAATCCACGTTATTCATCTCGTCGATCTGAGCCTCTCGCAGATCCTCGTTGTTCATGCGTTGTTGATATCGCATTTCCTGGTAGACCGAGTACTGGGCCGAGTTGCCGACCAGCGCCATTCCATTTGAGGAATCGCGCATCACGTAGTAG
>NZ_JBFUCI010000065.1:0-20586 GCF_056405335.1 Variovorax sp. P1_H12_2 | reverse complement strand
ATTCCGCCGCGTTGAGGCCCCGCTCGCGCGGGGCTTTTTTTTTGCCAGGCCGCGCCTCAGTCCCGCGAACGCGCGAGCAGCGCGTAGAGCAGGATCGCGCCGAAGGTCGCGGTGCCGATGCCGCCGAGCGCGAACTGGCCGAACTTGAGCGTGAAATCGCCGGTGCCGAGGATCAGCGTGATCGCGGCCACGATCAGGTTCTTGTTCTGCGAGAAATCGACCTTGTTGTCGACCCAGATCTTGGCGCCCGCGACCGCGATCAGGCCGAACACCACGATGCTCACGCCGCCCATCACGGCGAGCGGGATCGCCTGCACCAGCGCGCCGAACTTGGGGCTGAAGCCGAGCACCAGCGCGATCAGCGCGGCGACCACGAACATCGCGGTCGAATAGATCTTGGTCGCGGCCATCACGCCGATGTTCTCGGCGTAGGTCGTGACGCCGGTGCCGCCCACGGCGCCGCTCACCATCGTGGCGACACCGTCGCCGATGAAGGCGCGACCCAGCCAGGGATTGAGGTCGCGGCCGGTCATCGCGCCCACGGCCTTCAGGTGGCCGAGGTTCTCGGCCACCAGGATGATGGCCACCGGCGCGATCAGCAGCATGGCGTTGACCTCGAACACCGGCCTGGAGAAGGTCGGAAGGCCGAACCAGGGCGCGGCCGCCAGCGGCGCGAGGTCGATCGGCTTGCCCAGCCCCATGCCGTTGGTCAGCACCGCATAGATCAGGCTGGCGGCGATCAGGCCCATGAGGATCAGAAGCCGCTGCACCATGCCGCGCGAATAGACCGCGATCAGGCCGACGCACAGGAAGGTCAGGACCTGGATCCAGGTGTCGAAGCCGGTCGGCGCCATGTTCTTGATCGGCACGCTCGCCAGGTTGAGCCCGATCACGGCGACCACCGCGCCGGTCACCACCGGCGGCATCAGCCGCTCGATCCAGTGCACCGCGACGTCCTGTTCGACCTCCTCGACCTCGATGCCCTCCAGCCCCTTGACCGGCGCCGCCTTGGTGTGGCGCTCGTTGGTGAGGGCCACCAGCACGCCGATCAGCGCGTAGATCAGCCCGCAGGCGATGATGCCGCCGAGCGCAACGCCCAGGTTGGCGTTGGGCCCGCTGCCCGAATAGCCGCTGGCCGCGATCACCACGCCGATGAAGGCGAAGCTCGAGCCCAGGTAGCTCGGCACGCGCCCGCCGGTGATGAAGAAGAACAGCAGGGTGCCGATGCCGCTCATCAGGATCGCGATGTTGGGGTTGAAGCCCATCAGGATCGGCGCCAGCACGGTGGCGCCGAACATCGCGATCACGTGTTGCACGCCCATCGCGGCCGTCTGCGGCCACGACAGGCGCTCGTCGGGTGCGACGACGGAGCCCGCGGTGGTGGCGACCTTGCGCCAGCGGGGCAGGTAGGAATCTCTCATGGTCTTCTTCTCCTCGGTTGTTGTTCTTTGCCGGCGCACGCGGTGGCGCTCAGCCGGCTTTCGGGGCGAGCACCGCCATGGTGATGCGCGAGACGCAGCTCAGGTCGCCGGCGTCGTTGGTCATGTCGATCTGCCAGACCTGCGTCGTGCGGCCCAGGTGGACCGGCCGCGCGGTGGCGGTGACCCAGCCCGAGGTGGCCGCGCGGATGTGGTTGGCATTGATGTCCAGCCCCACCGCGCCCTGGCCTTCGGGCGCCGAGTAGTAGGCGCCGCAGGAGCCCAGCGTCTCTGCCAGCACCACCGACACCCCGCCGTGCAGGAGGCCGAAGGGCTGCACCGTGCGCCGGTCGACCGGCACGCGGGCCCGGATGAAGTCGTCGCCTACTTCGAGGAATTCGATGCCCAGCAGCGACACCGTGGTGTCCACGTGGCTCAGGGTCAGTGCCTCGATCGAGATCTCTTTTTTCCAGATGCGCATTGGGGCTCCATGTCAGGGTGGTCAAAACTATAGCGACTGGCGGCGCAAGCCGGCACGGCAAAAACGCGGCCGGTGGCTGACAGCGCGCGCCGTTCCCGCGATGATGATGCGCCCGGGACGATGGTTCCCAGTCAGCTCAGCCGGAGACAGATGCCATGCACATCAGCGATTCGGTCTTCACGGAAGCGAGCTTCTGGCTGATGGTGGCGGTCTCGGTGGTGCTGCCGTTCTGCATCTACGGCGTGATGATCGTCAAGCAGGCGATCTCGCGCCGCACCGTGCTGGTGCTCGGATTCTCCCTGGTCGCGATCGCAGCCGTGAACGTCTACTTCCTGCAGCGGCTGGCCACCACCGCCGCGATCACGCCCTCGCTGGCGGACGATGTGCTCTTCGTCTCGGAGCTGCGGGTGGCGCTCTATCTGCTGCCGGCGCTGTTCGCGGGACTCGGCATCAACGTGATCTCGCACGTCCTCACCACGCACCTGGCCGAGGCCGAGAAGCGCTTCGGCGAGCAGCATCCCGACGACGGCGACGACTCGCAGAATGTCTAGCGAAGGGGCGCCGCTGAATCGACGCCGTGGAACCGGCGCCGTCGGGGACAAGGGGCGTGCCTAGGCCTGCAGCTTGAAGGCGCCGACCACCTGCGACAGATTGCCGGCCTGCTCCTGCAGCGACTGCGCGGCCGCCGAGGCCTCCTCCACCAGCGCCGCGTTCTGCTGCGTCACCTGGTCCATCTGCGTGATCGCCTGGTTGATCTGCTCGATCCCCGAGGTCTGCTCCTGGCTCGCCGCCGTGATCTCGCCCATGATGTCCGTCACGCGCTTCACGCTGTCCACGATCTCTTCCATCGTCCGGCCCGCTTGCGCCACCTGCTTGCTGCCCTCCTCGACCTTGTCCACCGAGTCTCCGATCAGCGTCTTGATCTCCTTGGCCGCCGCCGCCGAACGCTGCGCCAGGCTGCGCACTTCCGACGCCACCACCGCGAAGCCCCGGCCCTGCTCGCCGGCGCGCGCGGCTTCCACGGCCGCGTTCAGCGCCAGGATGTTGGTCTGGAAGGCGATGCCGTCGATGACGCCGATGATGTCCACGATCTTGCGCGAGGAGGCGTTGATCGAGCCCATGGTGCCCACCACCTGGCCCACCACGCTGCCGCCGCGCACCGCCACCTCGGAGGCCGAGACGGCCAGCTGGTTCGCCTGCCGCGCGTTGTCGGCGTTCTGCTTCACCGTGCTCGTGAGCTCTTCCATCGAGGCCGCGGTCTGTTCCAGCGAACTGGCCTGCTCTTCGGTACGCGACGACAGGTCCTGGTTGCCGGTGGCGATCTGCGTGCTGGCGGTCGACACGTTCGCGACCACGCCGTGCACCTGCTGCAACGACGCCTGGAGCGCCGTGCGCATGCCGTCGATCGCGCGCAGCAGCAGGCCGGTCTCGTCCTTGGCGTAGTTCGTTTCGGGCGTGCCGCTGAGGTCCATCCGGCCGATGGCTTGCGCCGTGGTCTCGGCCCGGCGCAGCGGCAGCGTGATGCTGCGCGCGAGGCCCCAGGCCAGCAGGCTGCCCAGCGCCAGCGTCACCGCGGTGCAGACGGTCAGCAGCATGCTGGTCTGCGCGCGCAGCGCCTGGCCGCGCTGCGCCGCGGCATCGAGGCCGGCGCGCTGCAGGTCCACCATCTGCTGGACGCCGGCCAGGTAGCTGACCGACGTCGGCTCGAAGCGTGCGTTGAAGACGCGGTCGGCGCCCTCGAGGTCGCCGGCCAGCTTGAGCTTGCTGACCTCCTCGCGCGCCGCGAGGTATTCGCGGCGCAGCTCGCCGACCTTCTGGAACAGCGCGCGCTCCTCGGGTTCGGTCATCTGGCCCTCGATGAATTTCTGCAGCGCGTTGGTGTCCTTGATGGCGGCCGCGGTGGCCGGCGCGAAGTAGGCGATCAGGCTCGGATCGCTGCTCTTGGCGATCGCCGCCGCCCGCTGCACGCCGGAGGTCGTGTGGCRCAGCCAGTCGGCGCCGGCGCGCTCGGTCTTGACGTTGTCGTTGACCATGCCGTCGATCTCGACGCCGAGGTCGCGCAGCTTCAGCACCGCGAACACGCTGCTGGCGAGGAACAGCGCCAGGATGGCGCCCAGCACAAGCGCCAGGCGCCTGCCGATCGAGAAATTGCTCAGAAACATGGCCGTGATTCCAGGTGGGACAGAGGGAGAACGCAGGGGTATATCGGCAGCCCGCCGGAAACCTTGAGGGCGCGCTCCATCCGCCCGAATCACGCAGGTCGAGCAAAGCGCCGTCGGTGCGGCGACCTGGCGCCTTGTTTCAGGCCCGTCTTTCGCTGCGGCCGTGCCGGCGTGCGTCGGCAGGCCTCGCCGCGCGGCCCTGGCGGAAGAAGGTGGCCCAGTCGCTGCGTTCGCGGGCGGCATCGATATCGATCGGGTCGTCGGACACCGTGATCAGCCGCAGGGCGTCTTCGCTCGGCAGCGCCTGGCTGGCATAGAGGAAGCGGAGCTCGCAGTCGCCGGCACTGATGGCATCGCCGTTGGCCAGCGCGCGCTCGCGGATCCGCGTCTTGTTGACGAAGGTGCCGTTGCGGCTTGCCAGGTCGGTCAGCACGAAGCGGTCGCCGGTCCAGTGGATCGCCGCGTGATGGCGGCTGACCCCCAGGCTGTCGATGTGAACCCCGCAGGCCGGGTCGCGGCCGATGGTCGTGATCGGCCCCCTGATGTTGACCTGCCGGACGCTGCCGTGGCGGGTCAGGACAATGAGTCTGGACATGTCGATCTCGTAGGGCGGTTGGTTGCAGTGCTTGCATTTCGGCAATCGCGGTCGATTTCTGAAGTCGAAGAAATCGCGAGAACTGAGACATTCGTCGCGGTCGGTGCGTTCGAGATGCGGCGAGTCGCTCGCCGTCGCCGTCGCCGTCCACTACGCTCGCGGGCTTCGGCGCAATCGTTCGCCGTGACATGTCGAGCGGGAAAGAAACTGGCAATGAGAAAAGCGCGCAACGTCTTCTATGTGGTCGACGACCACCCGATGATGAGGGACGCCATTGCCTTGATGCTGCGGCGGTTGCGTCCGGCCGCGGGCATCGTGGAGATCGACCGCCTCGACAAGCTGGCCGGCGCGGTCGAGCGCAATGGCGCCGCCGACCTGATCTGCCTGGACCTGAACCTGCCGGACACCCAGGGTTGCTCGGGCGTGCAGGCGGTTCGGCGTGACCATCCCGAGGTGCCGATCGCGGTCTATTCCGCACTGCCCGCCGCCGACATGGAGGCGCTGTGCCTCGCGGCTGGCGCCGACATCTACATCGAGAAGGCATTGGACGCCGCGGGACTGATCAAGGCGCTGAAGGGCCTGCTGGAGACCGACTCCGACCCGGAAGACGCGCCCGCTGCGCCGGCGCTCGAGAGCGGCGCCAGCCTGACGAAGCGCCAGGGGCAGTTGGTGCAATTGATCGCCGAGGGGCTCGGCAACCGCGAGATGGCCGAGCGGCTCGCGATCAGCGAGGACACGGTCAAGGTCCACATGTGGCGCCTGTACCGGCGCATCGGCGTCAACAGCCGGACCCAGGCGCTGCACTACGCGCGCACCAACGGCCACCTGTCGAGCGCGGCGGCGAGCCTGGTCTAGGCCCGGCGCCGGGGGCGCAGGCACGGGCTGTACCATCCCGCTGCATTGGCGTCCGCCGGACGCGCTGCCCCCACAGGAGAAAAAATGATCGGACGAATCCTTGCCTTGGCCCTGGCGATGCTGCTGGCCGCTTGCGCGAGCCCGGTGACCGTCAAGACCGACTTCGATGCCAAGGCCAGGTTCGACGGCTATCGCAGCTACAGCTGGATCGCCCCCGCGGGCGACGCACCGCTGGTGCCGCAGAGCATCATCCAGGGCATCGACGCCCGGCTGCAGGCGCGCGGCTGGAAGCGGGTCGCCGACGGCGAGGTGCATGTCGCGGCCCACGTGACGACGCGTGACGGCCAGACCTACAACACCTTCTACAGCGGCATCGGCCACGACCTCACCTGGCTCGGATTCGGTCCCGTGCCCGACAGCGTGACGATGTCCACCGACCCGTACCGGGCGGGCACGCTGGTGGTCGACATGTTCGACGCCAAGAGCCGGCGGGCGATCTGGCGCGGCAACGCGGCCGGCATCCTGCCCGACGATCCGTCGCGCCTGAACGCCTCGGTGCAAGGCGCGCTCGACCGGATGTTCGCCGACTTCCCGCCGGGCCCGCCGTCCGGCCGCTGAGGAAGCCCTCGCGCGAATTTCGGCGCCATCGTCCTAAGCAGGGGTGGCGATGGTTGCAGCGGCCAGTGCCGGCTCCACCACCCGCTCGAGCTGCTCGCGCAGCCAGCGGTGGATCGGATCGGCCTGGTGGCGCAGGTGCCAGACCATGTACATCGGCATCGACGGACAAGCCAGGGGCACCGGCGCCATGTCGAGGTCGCGCAGCAGATGGGCGCGCAGCAGGCTGGGCAGCGTGGCGATCGAATCGCCGCCCAGCAGGAATGGACCGATGCCCGCGAAGCTCGGCAGCTGGGCAACGAAGCGCCGCTGCACGCCGCGTTCGGCCAGCTCGTCATCGATGTCGAGCCGGCGCCGAGGCTCGTACAGCACCGTCACATGTTCGGCGGCCAGATACTCGTCCCGGGTGTGCGGCGGCTCTCGCTGGCTGGCATCGTAGAAGACCCGGTACTGGTCCTCGAACAGGCGCTTCTGCAGCACGTCGCTGGCGCACGGCGGGCGCGGCGTGATCACGAGCTGGCAATGTTCGTCGCGCAGCATCTCGGCCGACGGTGCGCCGGATGAAATCACGCGCAGCGCGAAGCCCGGCGCCTGTCGTCGAACATGCCGCAGCAGCGCGGGCAGCAGCAGGTCGCGCTGCAGGTCGTTGGCGGCGATCGTCACCGTGGCGACGAGCGTGGCCGGATCGAAGCCGGCGGCGTTGCTGAAGCTGCGCAGCTCGTCGAGCATGACGCGTGCGCGCGATGCCAGCGCATGCGCATGCGCGGTGGCCACGATGCCGCGCCCGGACTTCACGAACAGGGGATCGCCGACGATGGCGCGCAGCTTGTCGAGGAGATGGCTGACGGCCGACTGGGTGACGCCAAGGCGCTGCGCCGCACGTGTGACCGAGCCTTCTTCGAGCACCGCCAGCAGCAGTTGCAGCAAGTGGCCGTCGAGGTCCAAATGATCGAATCGGCTCATGGCTGGAATGAGTGTCTGTGCGTTGATCGGCGTAGGCCCCGAGTGGATACTGAACCCATGGCGCCGGCAACTGCATGTCGCTCGAAACTTGATTCGGATCAAGGCGCCGGGAACAACGACGAAGGAGACTCTCTTGCCAACACCCAATCCGAGGCAGCCGGTACCTGGAACCACCATCTTCGACGGCGAACAGGCCCGCAAGGGCTATGCGCTCAACAAGATGTGCTACTCGTTCAACCAGGCCGCGAGCCGGGCGGCCTTCGTGGCGGACGAAGATGCCTACTGCGCGGCTTTCGGGCTGAATCCCCAGCAGCGTGAAGCAATCCGAAATCGCAACGTGCTGCAACTGATCGAGGCCGGCGGCAACGCGTACTACCTCGCCAAGTTCGCCGGCATCTTCGGTCTCGACATGCAGGATATCGGGGCCCAGCAGACCGGCATGACCAAGGACGAATTCAAGGCCAGGCTGCTGGCCGCAAGGGGTTGAGCCATGGCAAGAATCGTTGGTGGCATCGCCACCTCCCACGTGCCGGCGATCGGCCGGGCGATCGAGAAGGGCCTGCAGAACGATCCGTACTGGAAGCCGTTCTTCGACGGCTTCCCGCCGGTGCGCGACTGGCTCGCGAAAGTCCGGCCCGACGTCGTCGTGCTGGTCTCGAACGACCACGGGCTGAACTTCTTCCTCGACAAGATGCCGACCTTCGCGATCGGCGCTGCGCCGGAATACCACAACGGCGACGAAGGCTGGGGCATTCCAAGCCTGCCGCCGCTGCAGGGCGATCCGGTGCTGTCCTGGCGCTTGATCGAGTCGCTGGTCGCCGAGGACTTCGACCTCACCACCTGCCAGGAGATGATGCTCGACCACGCCGCCATGCTGCCGATGGCGCTGTGCTGGCCGGACATGAAATGGCCGGTGCGCGTGCTGCCGGTGTGCGTCAACACGGTGCAGGCGCCGTTGCCGTCGGCAGCCCGCTGCTATCGGCTGGGCCAGGCGATCGCGCGCGCGGTGGCGGCATGGCCGGGCGACGAGCGCGTGGTCGTGATGGGCACGGGCGGGTTGTCGCACCAGCTCGATGGCGAGCGTGCCGGCTTCATCAACAAGGACTTCGACCTGCAGTTCATGGAGAGCATGCGCTCCGACCCGGCTTGGGCCACCCGGTTCTCGACCGTCGAGCTGGTGCGACTCGCGGGCACCCAGGGCGTGGAGATCCTCAACTGGCTGGTCGCGCGTGGCGCCCTGCCCGAGAAGGTGCGCGCGGTGCACGCCAACTACCACATCCCGATCTCGAACACGGCGGCAGGACTCATGGTGCTCGAGCCGCTGGGGTAGCTTGCTGCGCGCGGTCGTGCCCGCCGCGCCCCCGGCGACGCCGTCAAGCCAGCCGGACGACCTCCGGGTCGTGCGCGTCGGCGTGCAGGCGCTCGACCGCCGCGGCGCGCCGCGCGAGCACCGCACGCTGGTTGATATAGCCCTTGTCGGTGATCTCTCCGGCGTCGATGTCGGGCGGTGCGTTGAGCACCAGCGCACGCACCGGGCATTGGGACGAGCCGGCGCCGGCGTCGCGCAGCTCGCGCATCACGCGCAGCAGCGCGGCCTTCCACTCGGCCGGCGGCAACGCCGCGGCCTGCGGGCTCGCAAAGACCAGCATGCCGATCTCGTTGCGGTCGTGCCCGGTGACGACGATGTCCTGCGCCAGCGGCGCGAGCCGCGAGACCAGGTCCACGCGCAGCGTGCCGACCGAGACCCAGGTGCCGCTCGCGAGCTTGAAGTCCTCGGCCACGCGGCCGTGGAACATCACGCCGCGCTCCGGCCGCTGAGCATCGACGAGAAAGCCGGCATCGCCGATGCGGTAGTAGCCCTCGTCGTCGAAGGCCTCGGAGGTTTCGCGCGGCGCATGGCGGTAGCCCGGGAACACCGTGACGCCCTTGACGCGCATCTCGAGCTTGTCGCCGTTGGGCACGAACTTCAGCTCCAGCCCCGGCAGCGGCGCGCCGATGCAGCCCGCGCCGTCGAGCCGCCAGTGCGCCGAGGTGATGGCGGGGGAGGTTTCGGTCGCGCCCCAGGAGGTGGTGAGCCACAACGGCTGCGCCGGCCGCGCGCGCCGGGCCACCGCGTCGAGCCGCTGCCAGGTCGAGGGCGCGAGCGCCGCGGCCGCATAGAAGGCGAGCCGCAGCCGGGACATCAACTCGGCCGCGAGCGCATCGTCCGCTTCGAGAAACGGCAGCAGCATGTCGTAGCCGCGCGGCACGTTGAACAGCAGCGTCGGGCGCACCTCGCGCAGGTTGCGCACCGTCTTCTCGATCAGCCCGGGTGCCGGCCGGCCTTCGTCGATGTAGAGCGCGCCGCCATGGCAGAGCACCATGTTGAAGTTGTGGTTGCCGCCGAAGGTGTGGCTCCACGGCAGCCAGTCGACCAGCACCGGCTTCTCGGCATTCAGGAAGCGCCAGGTCTGGGCCATCATCTGCTGGTTGGCGCACAGCATGCGGTGCGTGTTGATCACCACCTTGGGCCGGCCGGTCGAGCCCGAGGTCAGCAGGTACTTGGCAGGGTCGTCGGGCAGGATCGCCTCGAAGGCCTGCATCACGGCCGGCGTCTCCTGCGCCTGCATCAGGCGCTCGAAGGGCAGGGCGCCCGGATGCGCATCGGCCTGCCGGCTGAACACCGTGAGCGCGTCGACCCCGCAGCCCTCGAGCGCCGGGCCATAGAGCCTGGCGTCGGAGGCATAGATCAGCGCCGGATCGAGCGCACGCAGCATGCCGTGCAGCCGCGCCGGGTCCTTCGCCATCCGCGAGTAGGCGCTCGAGAGCGAGCAGGCGGTGCGGCCGATGTGCATCGTCGCGAGCATCAGCACCGCGTGGTCGATCGCGTTGTCGGAGAGGATCGCCACCGGCCGGTGCTTCGGCACGCCGAGGTCGAGCAGGCTTTGCGCGACCGCGCCGACCGCGCGGCGCAGCGCACGGTAGTCGAGCTGGCGCCAGCCTGCGACGGCGTCCTCGCGTTCGGCCAGCGCCAGCGCGTCGGGCGTCTCGCGCGCCCAGCGCTCGAGCCATTCGCCGACGCACCGCGCATAGGGCCGGAGTGCCACCGGCGAGCGCAGCACGAACGAACCGTCGTCCAGATCGATGCGCACGGTGCGCGGCGGCGCGATCGGGTCCGGGTCGTCGGGAAAGCCGTTGTCGTCCATCACGCGATTCTTCATTCCAGTGAACCCGAGGCCGCCTTGGCGCGGATCAGGTCGAGCAGCAGGGTGTCGCGCGCCGCTTCGAGTTCGGCGCTGCGCCTGCCGCCGAGTTCGGCGGCGACGCCCTCGGCCACCCGCTGCTTGAGCGCCGCCGTCATCGACGGCGCGCCCAGGTCCTGCCACCAGTCTTCGATCGGTCCGCCCAGGTGGTCGAGCAGGTGCGCGATGCCGCCGGCGCCGCCGGACAGATGCAGGTTCATGAAGGGGCCCATCAACGCCCAGCGCAGGCCGGGCCCTTGGGCGATCGCGGTGTCGATGTCGGCCACCGACGCCACGCCCTGGTCGACCAGGTGGAAGGCTTCGCGCCACAGCGCCGCCTGCAGGCGGTTCGCGATGTGCCCCTTGATCTCGCGCCGGACGTGGATCGGCCGCTTGCCGATCGCGGTGTAGAACGCCATCGCGCGCGCGATGGCATCGGCCGAGGTGTGCTCGCCGCCGACCACCTCGACCAGCGGGATCAGGTGCGGCGGGTTGAAGGGATGGCCCAGCACCACGCGCTCCGGATGCCGGCATTCGGACTGCACGCCGCTGATCGCGAGCCCCGAGGAGCTCGAGGCGAGCAGCGTGGCCGGCGGCGCCGCCGCGTCCATGCGGCGAAACAGGTCGATCTTGATGTCGATGCGTTCGGGGCCGTTCTCCTGCACGAAGTCGGCGCCGGCCACGGCGTCCTCGAGCCGCGCGTGAAAGCGCAGCCGATCGGGCGTTGCCCCGTCGGCGAGACCGAAGCGCTCCATCGTCGGCCAGTGCTGCGCCACCGCCTCGCGCAGCCGCGCCTCGGCGCCCGGCGAGGGGTCGGTGGCATCGACGTCGAGCCCGCGGGCCAGGAAATACGCGGTCCAGCTCGCGCCGATGACGCCGGTCGCGACGACTGCGACCCGCTGCGCATGGGGTGTTGCGGTGAGCATTTGCATGGCCTCCCGCGTCAACGCGGCGCGAACTCGGGCCGCGGCGCGCCGACCCTCGGCAGGCCCAGCATCTCGCGCGCCTCGGCCGGCGTCGCGGGTTCCATGTCCATCTCGCGGATCACCCGCACGATGCGCTCGGTGAGCTGCAGGTTGGTCGCCAGTTCGCCGTGCCGGTAGTAGAGGTTGTCCTCCAGCCCCACGCGCGCATGGCCGCCGAGCAGCAGCGCGGCGATGTTGGCCTCGAGCTGCGACGGGCCGATGCCGCTGACGCCGAAGATCGCGCCCTTGGGCAGCGTGTCGACCATCATCTGCAGGTTGCGCGGCGAATACGGCATCGCGTTCTGGAAGTTCCGGTGCACGTTCATCACGAGGTTGATGAAGTAGGGCTCGTCGTCCAGGCCCTCCTGGATCAGCGTGCTCGTGTCCTGCAGGATGTGGGTCGGGCTGAACACCTCCCACTCGGGCTTGATGCCGCGCGCCTTCATGCCGGCCGCGAGCTCGCGGCCCTTCGACAGCGGCGTGTCCATCAGGATGTCCCGGCCCTCGAACGACAGGTTCAGCGTGGTGGCGTCGAGCGTGCACATCTCGGCGCCTGCGTCCATGCCCTTCAGGCGCTCCTCGAAGGCGATCTCCCAGCGCCCGCCCGGCAGCGGCTTGACCATGTCGCCGTGCACGCCGCCGCCGGTGGAGTTGTTGATCACGATGTCGCAGCCGGCGGCGCGGATGCGGGTGTTGATGTCGCGGTAGACGCTGGCATCGCAGGTGGCGCCGTCGTCGGGCCGGCGCGCATGCAGCGCGACGACGCTGGCGCCGGCGTTCCAGCAGGCCACCACGTCGGCGGCGATCTCGGCGGGCTGGGTCGGGAGGTGGGGGTTCTGCGACTTGTGGGCCATGCCGCCGGTGGGGGCGATGGTCACGATCACTTTGCGCTTCGACATGGGGTGTCTCCTGTGAACAGCGGAGTATTATTTTTGGCTGCCCCGACCTGCGCAGTCATCGCGACGACATTTGGGGTCAGGGTTTACGAGGCGCACCACTTTCATGCACAACAAGCCGGCCCGCAGGCAACACGCATCGCTCTCGCTGTCCATTCCCGGCCTGCTGGAGCTGTCGGGCTGGTTCGTCCACCTGGAGCCCGAGGCGCAGGCGCGCGTGCTCGACGAGATGCGCGAGGAGCACGTGGCCGCCGGGGCGGCGCTGTGCCGGCGCGGCGAGGCGCCGCTGCACTGGTACGGCACGCTGGAGGGCCTGCTCAAGTGGTCGATCACCTCCGACGACGGCCGCTCGGTCACCTTCGGCGGCCTCTCGGTCGGCAGCTGGTTCGGCGAGGGCACGCTGCTGCGCGCCGTGCCGCGCACGGCCGACATCATCGCGCTGCGCGACAGCCGGGTGGCGGTGCTGCCGGTCGAGACCTTCGAGTGGCTGCACCGCACCCAGATGAGCTTCAACCACTTCCTGCTGGTGCAGATCAACGAGCGGCTGCACTGGTTCATGGGCAACTACGCGGCGCAGCGGCTGCTCGACGCCGACAGCCAGGTGGCGCGCGCGATCGCGGGGCTGTTCCATCCCTGGCTGCATCCGCTGGGGCAGGCTCACCTGGAAACCTCGCAGGAGGAGATCGCCAACCTGTCGGGACTGTCRCGGCAGCGCTGCAACGCGGCGCTGAGCCGGCTGCGTGCGGCGGGGTTGCTGCAGATCGAATACGGGGGGATTACCGTCGTCGACCTGGAAGGGCTGCGCCGCTTCGTGGATCAGATCTGAGCGCAGGGCCCCTGGGACCCTAGAACACCAGCGTCGCCGCCGCCATGACCGTCTTGCGGCTGTCGAGACGGTTCTTGCTGCTGATGGTGGGAACCCAGCGCAAGCTCAGCGACAGCGGRCTGCCGCCCGACAGCTTGGTGTCATAGCTCACGATCGGCCCGAATGCCCAGTCATAGCCGCGAAAACCATTGAGCTTGTCGGCGGTCGGCCCGCTGTCACTGCCCAGCTGCTGGACCGTGCCCAGGACCAGGCCCGCGCTGACGCCGTTGCCGAACTTCTTCGTGCCCATGACGTCGAGCACGAACTGCGGCGCGTTCTGGTAGTCGGTGTCCTTGTTGCGCGTGTAGAACTGGAAGTTGGCCACGGCGTCCAGCTGCCATCCGCCCTCCGGAAAGATCCGCGTGTACGCGGCCTGCGGCACGAAGGTCCAGTTGTTCAAGCTGGGGTTGGCCAGGTTCGCCGGGTCGTACGTCCCGGTCGGGGCCCAGATGTTGAAGCTGAGCGCGATGTGCTCGGTCTTCGAGAAATGGTAGCCGGCGATGATGGGCGAAAAATAGAGGTCGAACAGGTTCGACGCCGTGTCCTTGGTAGCGCCCTGGCGGGCGCCGGCCGTGAGGTTGGCGTTGACCTCGGTCCAGACGTAGGGCACGGTGATGCTCGAGGCGAAGTTCCATGCCCCGGGTCCGGTGTCCCACACCTTCATCGCCGTGGCCATCGTGAAGGAGATCTTCGCGTCGATGCCGATCGAGGTCTGGCCGACCAGGGGWACCAGGCGGCTGCCGCCGATCGAGCCGTCGAGATAGATCTGGCTGAAATTGACGATCCAGGCCGGCTCCGGCAGGACGATGCCGCCGTTGGCCTGCACGGTCGTTCCGGAAACCGGGCGGCCCAGTCCTCCCTCTGTCGCCGAGGCGCCCGCGGCGCACAACCCGAGTGCGAGACCCGAAACCCAACTCGCAGCCCATCCCAACTTCCGAAATCCCATGCAGTCCTCCTCTTAGGAGGGCGGAGTTTGCCGTGGATGACCTGAATTGGGAGGCGGTGTCCTGCAGCGAGGCTCGTTTTTGCACCAAGGGGCACGACGGAATGCCCAAGGGGGAGGGCAAAGAGCGGCGGTCGATACCGGGGGGCGGTGGTGCAAGTTCGCTGGTGCACATCGGCCTGCGCTGGTATCGTCGATCCGGGTGCTCGCCCAGGAAGGCTCTAACGTGATCGGCTTGGAGGGAATTTCCGCCCAGCAGCTGTCCGACGTGATCGGAGCGATCTACGACTGCGCACTGGACCCGCAGCAATGGCCGGCCACCTGCCGAAGCATTGCAGATCTCTCTGAAAGCACGGCAGGCGGCATCTGCGTCCATGATCTGCGGCACGTCCAGAACGACCAGTTGTTCGTTTTCGGGTACCAGCCCGAGTTCCTTGAAATGCTGGGCAGCCGGTACGCGCAAAGCCCGATGGCCGTCGCGGATGTCGTCTCGAACATCGGCGACGTCAGCGCCCTCTCGACCGAGAGCCCCCAGTTCGTCGACAGCCGGTTCTTTCGAGAGGTGCTGGAGCCGTTCGGACTGATGGACATCATCTGGTTTCCCGCGCTGCGAACCGGAGGTCGCATGGCTTCATTGCACGCCTCACGCAGCCAGAGGGCGCCGAACTACCAAGAGCACGACCTGCGCCTGTTCGAGCTTCTTTCTCCGCATGTATGCCGTGCACTCGCCATCTCCGATGCGCTCGACATCCGGGCGCTGAAGTCGGAGATGCTGGAAAAGACCCTGGACGCAGTCGCAGCCGGTGTCTTCCTCACGGCGCGCGATGGTCACGTGGTCCATATGAACCGTGCGGCCGAGCGCCAGGTCGAGGCCGGCAGTTCGATTCGTCTCGTGAACCATCGGCTTTCTCCGGTCGACCCGGCGGCCGGCGTTGCGCTGGCGAAGGCGATCGAGAAGGCGTCACGCGACGACGCCGACATGGAAACGCGCGAACACTCCGTGGCGATCCCGAATGGCATCGGCGGCGGCTGCGTGGCGACCCTCCTTCCGGTCCAGAGCGGTCAGCGCCGCGGCGTTCTTGCACCGTTTGCGGCTTCGGTCGCCGTGTTCATGCAGGATCCTGTTCAAGTGCCCCTGATGCCGGGGGAAGCCTTCGCCAGGCTGCATGGGCTCACCGGCGGCGAGTTGCGCGTGCTGCTTGCGCTTTCGCAGGGCCTGGGCGGCATGGAGGCCGCCGACATGCTCGGCATCAGCGAGACGACGGTTCGTACCCACCTGCAGCGCATCTTCTCGAAAACCGATACCTCCAGGCAGGCCGACCTCCTGCGCCTGCTGCACAGCTCGACGCCGCCCATCCGTTCGCGAAGCTGATGCCGGACAAGGTCATCGCTTCCGATGGCGCAAGGACTGCTGGCCGGGGGAGCAAAATGGCAAGGCGGAATGAAAGAAACGGCCATGAAGCTCCTGAAGCTCGCGTGCATCACGGTCTTGGTCGGCTTGCCATGCCTGGCAACCGCGGAGTCGCTGCGGTGCGCCGGCGGCATCGTCTCGGAGGGCGACTCTCGGCTGTCCGTCATCTACAAGTGCGGTCAGCCGGTGCTCACGGACACCTACTGTGCGCCGGTGTATTACGCCGGCACCCTCAATGTGGTTCCAGAGCCTTTCGCATCGGCGGTGGTGYCGTGCCAGCAGGTCGAGGAGTGGCTGTACGAGCGCGGGCCGGGCGAGATGGTCGCCACCGTGTTCCTGCGCTCGGGCGTGGTGCGGACCATCGCGTACGGTCGCCAGCCCCGATAGCTTCATGGCGGCGCGATTCCTCGCGCCGCCGGGATGCTCACACGCCGAGCAGTTCCTCGAGCACGGCCGGCTCGGCCACCAGATCGGCGGACGGGCCGTGCCGCACGATGCGTCCCTTCTCCATCACCACCGCGCGGTCGGTGTGGCCCAGGACCTTGCGCCAGTCGCGGTCGACGATCAGCGTGGCGATGCCGGTCGAGCGGATGTCGGCGATCACGCGCCAGATCTCGGCCACGATCAGCGGCGCCAGGCCTTCGGTGGCTTCGTCGAGGATCATGAGCCGCGGGTTGGTCATCAGCGCGCGCCCGATCGACAGCATCTGCTGCTCGCCGCCCGAGAGCTGCTGGCCGCCGTGCGAGAGCCGTTCGGTCAGCCGCGGGAAGGTGGCCATCACGCGCTCGAAGGTCCAGTCGCGCTTGCCGTCGATGCCGGCGCGTGCGCTCATCACGAGGTTCTCGCGCACCGACAGGTTCGGGAAGATGCCGCGCCCCTCGGGCACGTAGCCGATGCCGCGCCGCGCCATCTTCTCGGGCGCCCAGCCGGTGACCTCCTGGCCGTCGAGCTTCACGTGGCCGGAGGCCGGCCGCACGTAGCCCATCAGCGAGCGGATCAGCGTGGTCTTGCCCATGCCGTTGCGCCCGAGCAGGCCGACCGAAGTGGCGGCCGGGATCTCGACGTCGACGCCGCGCAGGATGTGGCTGTCGCCGTAGTAGGTGTTCAGGTCTTCTATCGACAGCATCTCAGTTTTCCACGACGCGACCGCGTGATCCGCGACGCATGAAACCGGCACAGCCCAATGCCAGGGATACCGCGGAACCGGCTTTGCCGGGCCGCTGGTATCGCCCCCTTGAGGGGGAGGCGCCGCAGGCGCTTCGGGGGTGTTTCATTTCAATGGTCCTCGCCGAGGTAGGCTGTGCGAACTTCAGGGTTGGTGCGGATCGACGCCGGATCGCCGGTCGCGATCACGGTGCCGTTGACCATCACGGTGATGCGGTCGGCGATGCGGAACACCGCGTCCATGTCGTGCTCCACCAGCAGGATCGCGTGCGAGGCCTTGAGGTTCGCGAGCAGGCCCAGCATGCGCTCGGTCTCCTCGGCGCCCATGCCGGCCAGCGGCTCGTCGAGCAGCAGCACGCGCGGCCTGGTCGCCAGGCACATCGCGACCTCGAGTTGCCGCTTGGCGCCGTGGCTCAGCGTGCCCGCGATGCGCTCGGCCACCGTATCGAGGCCGGCCGCAGCCAGCGCCTCGCGGGCCGCGGCGTTGCTCTCGGCGCAGTCGCGCGAGGCCTGCCAGATCGCCCACGGCCGGGGCGTCGCGGCCTGCGCCGCGAGGCGGCAGTTCTCCAGCACCGTGAACTCCGGGAAGATCGTGGTGCGCTGGTAGCTGCGGCCGACGCCGGCCAGCGCGCGCCGGAACTGCGCCCGCGTCGTGATGTCCTCGCCGTCGAGCGTGATGCGGCCATCGGAGGCGCTGATTTCGCCCGAGAGCATGTTGATCAGGGTCGACTTGCCGGCGCCGTTGGTGCCGATCACCGCATGCACCTCGCCGCGGCGCAAGTCCAGCGTCACGGCATTGACCGCGACCAGGCCGCCGAAGCGGCGCGTGAGCGTTTCGACTGCGAGAAGCGTGCTCATTCAGAAACCTCCGCGCCATGCGCTGCGGTATTCGCCTTGGGAGCGGCCCGGCGGCTCATGATGCAGCCCCCTTCGGCGACAGCCGCGCCGCAATCCCGATGATGCCCTTGGGCAGCAGCGCCACGAAGGCGATGATGGCCAGCCCGAGCGTGAGCTGCCAGTGATCCGCCATCGGGCCGACCAGGGCATGCGTCGAGAGCAGTTCCTTCAGCAAGGTGAACGCCACCGCGCCGATCACGGCGCCGCGCAGGTGGCCGAGGCCGCCGAGGATGATCATCAGCAGCACCTCGCCCGAGTTGTGCCAGGCCATCAGTTCAGGGTTGACCACGCCGTCGCGCGAAGCCACGAGGAAGCCCGCCAGCCCGGCCAGCGCGCCGGCGATCACGAAGGCCGCCAGCTTGTAGCCGTAGACCGGGAAGCCGGCCGCGCGCATGCGCTGCTCGTTGACGCGGATGCCGGCCAGCGCGGCGCCGAAGCGCGAGCGCCGGATCAGCGCCAGCAGGCCGTAGGTGGCCGCCAGCGCGGCCAGCACGAAGAAGAACTGCACGGTCCGGTTCTCCAGGTCGAGCGCGCCGAGGGCCGGTCGGATGTACATGTAGATGCCGTCGCTGCCGCCGCCGAGCGCGGTGTCGTGGAAGACGAAGAAGGCCATCTGCGCGAAGGCCAGCGTGACCATGATGAAGTAGACGCCGCGGGTGCGCAGGCTCAAGGCGCCCACGGCCAGCGCATACGCCGCGGCCGAGCCCATGGCCAGCGGCAGCAGCCAGGCGATCGAGCCGCCGTCCTTGCCCGAGCCGAGCACGGTGGCGTAGGCGCCGATGCCGTAGAAGGYCGCATGGCCGAGGCTCACGAGGCCGGTCATGCCGACCAGCAGTTCGAGGCTCAGCGCGAAGATCGACAGGATCATCACCTTGACGATCAGGTCCGACATGTAGGGGCTCAGCATCGGGCCGAGCAGGCCCAGCGCGATCGCGCAGAGCACGGGGAGCCAGTGGTTCAGTTTGGTCATCATCAGGTCTTGCGTCCCATCAATCCCTCGGGCCGCCAGATCAGCACGATCGCCATCAGCACGTACACGCCCATGCCGCTCAGCTCGGCGAAGAACACCTTGCCGAAGGTGTCGACGAAGCCGACCAGCAGGGACGCGACCAATGCGCCGGTGATGGAGCCGATGCCGCCGATCACCACCACCACGAAGCAGATGATCAGCACGCTCGCGCCCATGCCCGGATAGACCGAGGACATCGGCGCCGCGATCATGCCGGCCAGCGCGGCCAGCGCAACGCCCGCCGCAAAGACGATGCGGTAGAGCCGCCGGATGTCGATGCCGAGTCCGCGCACCATGTCGCGGTTGCTGGCGCCGGCGCGGATCATCATGCCGAGCCGCGTGCGGTTGACCACGTAGTACAGGCCGACCGCCAGCAGCACGCAGGCTGCCGAGGCGAACAGGCGGTACCAGGGATAGCTCATGAGACTCCCGAGCGCGAAGCTGCCTTCGAGCCAGGGCGGCGCCTTGACGCCGTGCACGTCGTTGCCCACCAGCAGCGAGCGCAGTTCCTCGAACACCAGGATCAGGCCGTAGGTCATCAGCACCTGCTGCAGGTGGTCGCGCTGGTAGAGGTAGCTGAAGAACGCCCACTCCAGCAGGTAGCCGAACAGCGCGGCGAGCACCACGCCCGCCACCAGCATCACGATGAACTGGTCGCCGAACAGCGGCGACAGCGCGAACGCCATGTACGCGCCCAGCATGTAGAAGCTGCCGTGGGCCAGGTTGATCACGCCCATGATGCCGAAGATCAGCGTCAGTCCGGAGGCGACCAGGAACAGCAGCAATCCGTACTGCACGGAGTTCAGGCACTGAACAAGAAAGGTACCGAAGTCCACAAGCAGTTTTCTAGTTTGAGATCGTTGAAAGGTGAGTTCCCCTTTCGGGGAACACCGCGGAACCGGCTCCGCCGGGCCGCTGGTGTTGCCCCCGGCAGGGGGTGGGCGCCCGGACACGAAGTGCCGGGCAACCTGGGGGCGAGCTACATCTTGCAGCCACGGGCCGGGTCGGCCAGGTTCTTGACCGCGACGCCGACCATCTTGTTCTCGTTGCCCTCGACCTTGCGCAGGTAGACGTCCTGCACCGGGTTGTGCGCCTTGCTGATCGTGAAGGCGCCGCGCGGGCTGTCGATCTTGGCCTTCTCGATGGCTACAGCGAACTCGGCCTTCTTGCTGATGTCGCCCTTGACCGCGGCGAGGCCGATGGCCAGCATCTGCGCCGCGTCGTAGCCCTGCACCGCGTACACGTCGGGCTGCAGCTTGAAGGACTTGGCGTAGGCGGTGCGGAAAGCGGTGTCGCGCGGCGTGTTGAGGCCGTCGGCATAGTGCAGCGTGGTCAGCATGCCCTGGGCGGCGTCGCCCTGCGCTTCGAGCGTGCCGTCGGTCAGGARGCCCGGGCCGACGAGCGGGATGGTCTTGTTGAGGCCGGCCGCCGCGTAGTCCTTGACGAACTTGACCGCGCCKCCGCCGGCGAAGAAGGAATACACCACGTCGGGCTTGGCCGCCGCGATCTCGGTCAGGAGCGCCTGGAACTCGACGTTCGGGAACGGCACCGTCAGCTGCTTGTCCACCTTGCCGCCGGCCTTCTCGAAGCCTTCCTTGAAGCCGGCCACCGACTCGTCGCCGGCCGCGTACTTCCAGGTGATGGTCATGGCCTTCTTCTTGCCCTGCTTGCCCGCCACCTCGCCCATGGCGTAGGCCGGCTGCCAGTTCGAGAACGAACTGCGGAAGATGTTCGGTCCGCACATCGGGCCGGTCACGGCGTCGGCGCCGGCGTTCGGCACGATCAGCACGGTGCCGCTTTCCTTGGCCGCCTTGGCCATCGCCATTGCCACGCCCGAGTGCACCGTGCCGATGATCACGTCGACGTTGTCGCGCTTGATCAGCTTGTTGACGTTGTCGGTGGCCTTGGCCGGGTCCGACTCGTCGTCAACCTTGACGAACTCGATCTCGCGGCCGCCGAGCTTGCCGCCCTGTTCCTCGAGGCGCAGCTTGAAGCCGTTCTCGATGGCGACGCCGAGCGCGGCGTAGGTGCCGCTGAACGGCAGCATCAGGCCCACCTTCAGCTTGCCCTGCTGGGCGTGGCCCAGCGTGGCGATGCACGCGAGTGCCAAGGCTGTCAGGGTGGTG
>NZ_JBFUCI010000064.1:0-20587 GCF_056405335.1 Variovorax sp. P1_H12_2 | reverse complement strand
CGATCGGGGGCATCTCGCCGCGCTGGACCTCGGTCACTTCGGTTTCGAGCAGGCCGTCGTAGATGAAGCCGGTGTCGCCCTCGGCGCAGCTCACGGTCACCAGCGTGCCGTCCTTGAGCAGGTCGGTGGCGTCGCCGCAGCCGACCACCGCCGGGATGCCGAGCTCGCGCGCGATGATCGCCGCGTGGCAGGTGCGTCCGCCCCGGTTGGTGACGATCGCGGCGGCGCGCTTCATCACCGGCTCCCAGTTCGGGTCGGTCATGTCGGTCACGAGCACATCGCCGGCCTGGACCTTGTCCATCTCGCTGATGTTGTGGACCAGCCGCACCGGCCCGGTGCCGATCTTCTGGCCGATCGCGCGGCCCTCGGCCAGGATGGCGCCGCGGCCCAGCAGCTTGTAGCGCTGCTCGGCCTTGCCCTGCTGCTGGCTCTTCACGGTCTCGGGACGCGCCTGCAGGATGTAGAGCTGGCCGTCGGTGCCGTCCTTGCCCCATTCGATGTCCATCGGACGGCCGTAGTGCTCTTCGATGACCAGCGCGTATTTCGCCAGTTGCTCGACGTCGGCGTCGGTCAGCGAATAGCGGTTGCGCTGCTCGGTCGGCACGTCGGTGGTCTTCACCAGCTTGCCGCTGGCCGCCTTCTCCGCGGCGCTCGCGAATTCCATCTGGATCAGCTTGGAGCCCAGATTGCGACGGATCACGGCCCGCTTGCCGGCGCGCAGCGTCGGCTTGTGGACATAGAACTCGTCGGGGTTCACGGCGCCCTGCACCACGGTTTCGCCCAGGCCGTAGCTCGAGGTGATGAAGACCACGTCCTCGAAGCCGGACTCGGTATCGATCGTGAACATCACGCCGGCCGCGCCGAGGTCGCTGCGCACCATGCGCTGCACGCCGGCGGAGAGCGCCACCACGTCATGGGCGAAGCCCTTGTGCACCCGGTAGCTGATCGCGCGGTCGTTGTAGAGCGAGGCGAAGACTTCCTTCATCTTGTGCAGCACGTCCTCGATGCCGACCACGTTGAGGAAGGTCTCCTGCTGGCCCGCGAAGGAAGCGTCAGGGAGGTCTTCCGCGGTGGCGGAGGAACGCACCGCGAAGCTGGCCTGGGGATTGCCGGCCGACAGCGTCGCGAAAGCCTCGGCGATCGCCTGCTGCAGGTCGGCCGGGAAGGGCTGGGCCTCGACCAGCGCGCGGATCTCGCCGCCGACCGTGGCCAGCGCGCGCACGTCCTCGGTGTCGAGCGTCGCGAGCTTGGCGCTGATCTTGTCGGCCAGGCCGTCGTGCGCCAGGAACTGGCGGAATGCATGGGCCGTGGTGGCGAAGCCGGTGGGGACCCGCACGCCCTGCGGCAGCTGGGAAATCATCTCGCCGAGACTGGCGTTCTTGCCGCCGACCGACTCGACGTCGGTCATTCTCAGGTTTTCGAACGGTACGACCAGGGCGGTCGCTTCGAACAGTGCAGACATGGGAAAGCTCCAGAAGTTGAAACTGATGCTGCATGCAGGCGCCGCGACGCGATCGTTCTTCTTGCTCTGGGCATCGGCGGGGGGTGCATGCTGGAATTCGAAGGGGAAGGCTGAGGGGAAAGCGCCCGGCATTCCCGATAATGGGGCGAATTGTAGGCGCGGCCGGGTCCGGCGTGCCGCAGGACAAGGTCGCCCAAATATGCAAACGCGCACTGTTTTCTTCGTTTCCGACGGCACCGGCATCACCGCCGAGACCTTCGGCAATGCCGTTCTGGCCCAGTTCGAGATGAAGCCCCGCCACGTGCGGCTGCCCTTCACCGACACCGCAGACAAGGCGCACCAGGCGGTGCGGAAGATCAACCACACGGCCGAAATCGAGGGTGTGCGGCCGATCGTGTTCACGACACTGGCGAACATGGAAGTGCTCGAAGTGATCGAAACCGGCTGCAAGGGCATGCTGCTCGACATGTTCGGAACTTTCGTGCGGCCGCTCGAGATCGAGTTCGCCATGAAATCGAACCATCGCATCGGCCGCTTCAGCGACGTCAGCAAGAGCAAGGAGTACGACGCCCGCATCCAGGCCATCGACTTCAGCCTGGCGCACGACGACGGCCAGAGCCACCGCGATCTCGAGGGCGCAGACGTGATCCTGGTCGGCGTCAGCCGCAGCGGCAAGACGCCGACCTCGCTGTATCTCGCCATGCAGCACGGCCTGAAGGCGGCCAACTACCCGCTGATCCCCGAGGATTTCGACCGCCGCCAGCTGCCGCCGGCCCTGATGCCGCATCGCAAGAAGATCTTCGGGCTCACGATCCAGCCCGAGCGCCTGAGCGAGATCCGCAACGAGCGCCGGCCGAATTCGCGCTACGCCAGCCTCGAGAACTGCCGCCAGGAGGTCAGCGAGGCCGAGGCGATGATGCGGCGGGCCGGCATCCGCTGGCTGTCGACCACCACCAAGTCGATCGAGGAGATCGCGACCACGATCCTCCAAGAACTGCGGCCCGAGCGACTCACGTACTAGCCGAACAGGTATTGAACAGTGCCGTCGGCGGCCGCCACCGGCTGGCAGGGCATGCCCCAGACGCGCTCGATCAGCGCCGGCTTCAACACCTCCGCCGCCGGCCCCTGGTGGACGCCGGCGCCGCCGACCAGCACCACCACGTCGTCGGCATAGCGGCGCGCCAGGTTGAGGTCGTGCAGGACGGCCACGATGCCCACGCCCTGCCCCGCCCAGCCGCGCAGCAGCCGCATCGCGGCATGCTGGTGCGCCAGGTCGAGCGCGGCGGTCGGCTCGTCCAGCAGCAGCCAGCGGGCGCTGCCGTCGGCCCTGGGCTCCCACAGTTGCGCCAGCGCGCGCGCCATCTGCACGCGCGCCTTCTCGCCCCCCGACAAGGTGTTGAGCACCCGGTGCGCGAGCGCCGACACATCGGTCAGCGCCATCGCGCCTTCGACGATGGCGTCTTCGTCCCGGCTCGGCGTGCCGCGGTGGGGAAAACGGCCCAGCGCGACGATGTCCTGCGCAGTGAAGTCGAAGGCCACCGCGCTCTCCTGGGGCATGAGGGCCCGGCGCAGGGCCAGTGCCGCGGTCTTGTGCTCGGCCAGCGGCAGGCGGTCGAGCAGCACGCGGCCGCGCTCCGGCCGGCGCCGGCCGCCCAGCACCGACAGCAGGGTGGACTTTCCCGCGCCGTTGGGGCCCAGGATGGCCGTCACCCGGCCCGGGTGCAGCGTGATGTTCGCGCCGGACAGCACGGTCTTGCCGCCGATGCGCACGTCGGCGTCGATGCAGCCGAGCGTCATATGCGCCCCCGGAAGTGCCGCAGCATGAGAAGGAACATCGGCACGCCGATGAAGGCGGTCAGCACCCCCAGCGGAAGTTCGGTCGGTGCCATCGCAGTGCGCGCCACCGTGTCGGCGGCCAGCACCAGCACAGCGCCCAGGAGCGCCGACCCCGGCAGCACCACGCGATGGTCGGGCCCCGCCACCAGCCGGATCCAATGCGGCGCGATCAGGCCGACGAAGCCGATGATGCCGGTGGTCGCGGTGACCGCGCCGACCGCGAACGCGGTCACCAGGATCGCCCGCCGCTTGACGCGCTCGACGTCCACGCCCAGCAGCGTCGCCTGCGCCTCGCCCAGCGCGATCGCGTTCAAGGGCGCGGCCAGCGTCAAGCCGATGCACAGCGCCACGCCGACGATCGCGCCGACCAGCAGCACCGCGCTCCAGCGCGCGCCGCCCAGGCTGCCCAGCAGCCAGAACTGCAGGCTGCGCAATTGTTCGTCCGACGCCATCACGCTCAGGAAGCCGAGCCCGGCCCCCGCCAGCGCGTTGATCGCGATGCCCGCGAGCAGCATCAGYGCCATGCGCGTGCTGCCCTCGCTGCGCGACAGGCCATAGATCAGCAGCGTCACCACGAAGCCGCCGCCGAAGGCCATGCTGACCAGCGTCCAGCTGCCCAGCGTGCGCGGCAGCACCGGCATCAGCCAGGCGCCGAGCACGATGGTGACGCCGGCCGCCAGCGCGGCGCCGCTGCTGATGCCGATCAGGCCCGGGTCGGCGAGCGGATTGCGGAACAGCCCCTGCATCAGGGTGCCTGCCATGCCGAGCCCCGCACCGGCGGCGACGCCGAGGATCAGGCGCGGCAGCCGAATGTTGGCGAACACCAGGTACTCGGGCGACGCCTCGGCGCCGCCCTGCCAGATCGAGCCGAACACGCCCAGCCATTGCGAGGCGCTGATGGCGTAGGCGCCCGAACCGGCGCCGACGGCGAAGCTCAGCAGCAACAGCACGAGGCCACCCACCAGGGTGGCGCGCATCGTCAGCCGCCCGCTCATGCCGCGCGAAAGCTCTTGTGCAGTTCGCTGATGGCGAAAGGCAGGCGCGGACCGAACCCCAGCAGCAGCAAGGCATCCTGCGTGACCAGCGCCCGCTTCCTGAAGGCCGGCGTCAACGCGAGTTCCGGGCGCTGCCAGAACTTCTCTGCACCGCCGTGCGCCTCGATGCTCTGGGTGGTGGTCAGGATCACATCCGGGGCCGCGCTGGCCATGGCCTCGGCGGTCATCGGCCGGTAGCCCTGGAAGCCCGAGAGGCAGTTGACACCGCCGGCGAAGCCGATCGCCGCATGCGCCGCCGTCCTCTCTCCCGACACCTGAGGGCTCGCGCTGTGGGACARCACGAACAGCACGCGCGGCTTGCGCGTTCCGGCTGCGTCCGCCGCCACGCGCTGCTGCACCTCGAACCATTCGGCATCGAGCCGCGTCACCAGTTCGCGCGCCTGCGGCTCGCGCGCCGCCGCGCGGCCCACGGCAGCCACCTTGCGCTGCACCTCGCCCCAGCTGTGGTCGGCTTCGACCAGTTCCAGCCTGACGCCGGCCGCACGCAGCTGATCGAGCACGACCGGTGGCCCGGACTCGGTGGTGGCGATCACCGCATCGGGCTTGAGCGACAGCAGCCCTTCGGCAGAGAGCTGGCGCATGTAGCCGACCTTCGGTGTCCGGCGGGCGGCCTCCGGGTAAAGACTGGTGGTGTCGGTGCCGACCAGCTGCGACTCGGCCCCCAACGCGAACACCACCTCGGTGATGGCGCCGCTGACGGTCACCAGGCGCGGTGCGCGCGGGCCCTGCGCAGCGGCGGGCCACGCGCAGGCGGCCAGCGCACACGCGCCGAGAAGGCGAAGCGTGTCACGCCGTTCTCGCGTCGCCCCCGTCATGCGCTCACCTCGGCGCTCGGCAGCTTGCGCACCAGCTCGCGCCAGTCCTCGCGCTCCGGAACACCGGGCTTGCGCGCACCGAAGAACATCGCCATCAGGCCACCCTCGCGGTCGAAGGCCTCGACCGAGGTCACGACGCCGTCGCTGGTCGGCTTCTCGACGATCCAGACGCTCTCGATCAGGTCTTCGCGCAGGTGCAGGTTGAAGCCCGGGTCCAGCACATTGAGCCACTGCATGCCGCGCATCTCCATCGGCTCGACGCGCACCACCGGCCCGGTGTGGATCTGGATGCAGCCCGGGCTGCCCACGAAGACCATGATGGGCGTGCCCGCGAAGGAGGCCTCGTGCAGCAGCTCGCGCACCGCCAGCCGGGCGGCCCGTGTCGTGAATCGGCCCTCGGTCAGGCGGAAGCTCTGCTGCCGCTCGACGTCGAACTTGTTCAGCAGCCCGAAGAACTGGTGCGTGTCGGTCATGCCGCCCCAGGCCTGGGCGAGGCCGGCGCCGTCGATCTCGCGGTCGGGCCGCGGCGGCGCCTTGGGCTGGGCCGGGCCGAAGGCCGCAAGCTGCGCGGCATCGGCATGGGCCTGGCCGACCGACTGGAAGGCATCGCGATCGGTCGCATCGCGGGCGAAGATCTTGTGCACGGCCAGGCCGCTGGCATCGAAGAACTGCAGGCTCAGCGACGGCGGCTGGCCCGCGTTCGCGGCCACCTCGCTGACGAGGAAGCCGGCATGCCAGTGGCTGAAGAAGAGCCGCAGGTCGATCTCCTCGCCGAGCGCGAGGCCCATCCGGGCACCGCCGGACAGGTTCCGGTAGATGCCCGTCTTCTCGTGCACCGTCGAGGCGTTGCGCGTCAGCGCCAGCACCGGACCGCACGGTTCCAGCGCTTGCAGCAATTCGAGCCACGGTCCGCGCAGCGGCGTTGCACGCAACGCCCGGTCATGCGCGCCCGCATGGGCGGCAATGGCCTCGCCCTCGCTGATGCCGAGCGCTTCGGCGGCGTCCCTGTGGCGCTTGCCTTCGGCGCGCAGCGCGGCGAATCGTTCGCGGATGAGTTCGTTGGTCGTCATGAGTTCCTGCTTGGGTGAGGTGAATCAGAAATCGGCCACGAGCGACACGCTGAAGTGCCGGCCAGGCTGCGTGTAGGCATCCACGATCGGAGAGTTCGACGCGAGTCCGCGGACATCGCTCCACATCCAGTACTTCTTGTCGKTCAGGTTGACCAGCGCGACGTTCAGACGCAGGTCGCGGCGAATGCGCCACTGGGCGTTCAGGTCGAACGTGGTGGCCGAAGGCGTGAGGTACTGGACGCCGGTGGTGACTTCGGCCGGATCGACATCGCTGCGCTTCTTGGCCGCGTAGTGAACCGCATCGAGGCGCACGCTCCAGGTCGGCGCCTGGTACTGGAGGGCGACCATGAACTTCTCCGGGTCGACCGAGTTGAGCGGCACGTTGGCGGTGCGGTCCTCGCCGTTCGTGCGGCCGTAGGCGAAGGGCAGCGAGAAGCCCGTGCCCTGCGTGGTCCAGTCGAGTTCGCCCTTGAACTCGAAGCCGTCGATGCGCGCGCGCCCGATGTTGACCGACTGGAAGGTCGCGGGATGGGTGCGCGACCCGAACACGCCGCCGATCTGGCGGTCGTTCTCGATCATGTCCTTGTAGGTGCCGGTGAAGACCGCGGCCTCGAAATTCAGGATGCCGGCGCGGCCGCGCGTGCCGATCTCGAAGTTCTGGCTGGTCTCCGGCTTCAGGCCCGGATTGGGAATCGTCCGGTAGCCCGAGACCACGTTCTCGAAGAAGTTGTTGACCTGAAACGCGTTGGGCGCCTTGAAGCCGGAGGCGTAGTTGCCGTAGACGGTCCATTGCGGCGTCGCCCGGAACAGCACGCCGAGCTTGGGCGAGACCGCCGAGTCGGACAGCGACACCGCGCGGGCGTTGAAGCCGGTCTGATCCGCATCGATGTCGAAGCGGTCGAAGCGCACCCCGGGCGTGATGCTCCACTGGTCGTGGATGAACTCATCCTGCACATAGAAGGCCGCGGTCTTCTCGGTCGTGTCGGGGAACCGCTTGAGCGGATAGACCTCGCCGACCGGCGGCACCAGCCCGGTCTGCAGGTTCTCGACCTGCGTGTTCGTGTAGTCGATGCCGTAGGTGATGCGCTGCGACCAGTCCCCGGGCATGCGCAAGGTCTTGTCGGCCTGCAGGCCGGYCTGCCAGGTGTTCTCGCCATAGGTCACGTCGCGCATCCGGTCGGCGGCGGTGTAGCGGTTTTCCCAGGCGAGCTCCTGCGAATTCGACTTCTGGTAGCTCAGGTAGCCCAGCAGGTTGTCGGCCAGCACCGAGTCCACGCGCAGCCGGCCGTCCCAGGTCAGGCGGTCGCGCTGCAACTGCGTCAGCGCGCCGAGGCCGATCACCGACGTCGAGGCGAACGGCGGCTTCGAAATGCCCGACAGCAGGTCGTAGCCGGTCGACCGCTCCACGTGCTCGAACGTGAGGTTGTGGGTCAGGCTGGCGTTCGGCGTGACGATCACCTTGGCCAGCAGCGACTTGCTGTCGGTGCGCTCCGGATTGGGCGCGGTGCGGTCCGAATTGCGGGCGTCGTTGGTGCCCATGTTCTCGAGCTCGTGCGTACGGCTGCCGTTGGCCGAGATCAGCCAGCTCACCGTGTCGCTGGCCTTGCCCGCAAGCGTGACCCCACCCTGCCAGCCGTTGTCGTCGCCGCTGTAGCCGACGTTCGCGCTGCCGCCGAAGGTCTTGCCGTCGGCAAGGAAGGTCTCGGGCTGCCGCGTGATGAAGTTGACCAGGCCGGCGAGCCCGTCGGACCCGTAGAGCGCCGAGGCCGGCCCCTTGATGATCTCGATCCGCTCGATCAGGCCGAGGTCGAAGTAGTCGCGGCCGAAGGCGTTGGCGCTGAAGACGTAGCTGCGCGGCATGCGGATGCCGTCCGTCATCAGCAGCACGCGGTTGCCGTCGAGGCCGCGGATGTTGAAGCCTGCATTCCCGTCGCGACCGGTGTTCCCGGCCGCCAGGCCGAAGCGTGCGGGCGCGCGCCGGACCGAGACGTTGGGAATGTCGCGCACCGCGTCGCGGATGTCGTGGATCTGCTCGAACTCGATCTGCTGGCGGTCGATCACCTCGATGGTGGCCGGGACGTCTTCCTTGTTCTGCTCGGAGCGCGAGCCGCTCACCACGATCTCGCCGAGGGCCGCGATCCGGGCGGGGCCGGCCTCCTGGGCCGCGGCGAAGGTAGAGAGGCCGCAGGCGATCAGCCAGGGGAGCGTTTGAAGTCGATGCGCGAAGGCGGGTGAGCGTGCCACTTGAGGGTCCAGAAAACAGTTGACGAACTGCTCGCTGGACGGCGCGCAAGGGCTGCGCGCGAAAGCCTGGCTGGCGGTGAAATCAGGCCTCGGCCCGACTCGCAATCATATGCGAATGATTCTTATTGCTATCAATTGCCCCCGTCTGAATGAGGGATCGGAAACGCAGCAGAAGACACCGCGACCCCTCCGAGATGGATCGCGGCGCTTTCAACGCATCAGGCGGCGACCGCCTCCTCCGCCGGCGCCGAACTGCGGATCAGGTGATCGAAGGCGCTCAGCGCCGCCTTCGCGCCGTCGCCGGCCGCGATGATGATCTGCTTGAACGGCACCGTGGTCGCATCGCCGGCCGCGAACACGCCGGGCACCGAGGTCTGGCCCTTGGCGTCGACCACGATCTCGCCGTGCTTCGAGAGCTCGACCGTGCCCTTGAGCCAGTCGGTGTTGGGCACCAGGCCGATCTGGATGAACACGCCCTCGAGCGGCACCGTGTGGCTCTCGCCGCTCGCCCGGTCCTTGTAGACCAGGCCATTGACCTTTTGGCTGTCGCCGGTGATCTCGGTGGTCTGCGCGTTGGTGATGACCTTGACGTTGGCGAGGCTGCGCAGCTTGCGCTGCAGCACCGCGTCGGCGCGCAACTGCGTGTCGTACTCGACCAAGGTCACGTGGCCGACGATGCCGGCCAGGTCGATCGCCGCCTCGACGCCCGAATTGCCGCCGCCGATCACCGCCACGCGCTTGCCCTTGAACAGCGGGCCGTYGCAGTGCGGGCAGTAGGCCACGCCCTTGTTCTTGTACGCGTGCTCGCCGGGCACGTTGATGTTGCGCCAGCGCGCGCCGGTCGAGATCACGACCGAGCGGCTCTTGAGCGAGGCACCGCTCTCGAGCTTGATCTCGATGAAGTCCTTGCCCGGAGCGCTCGGCACGAGCGCCGCGGCACGCTGCAGGTTCATGATGTCGACGTCGTAGTCGCGCACATGCTCCTCGAGCGCGAGCGCGAACTTGGGCCCTTCGGTTTCGCGGATCGAAATGAAGTTCTCGATGCCCATGGTGTCCAGCACCTGGCCGCCGAAGCGCTCCGAAGCGATGCCCGTGCGGATGCCCTTGCGCGCCGAGTACACGGCCGCGGCCGCACCGGCCGGGCCGCCGCCGACGATCAGCACGTCGAACGGTTCCTTGCCGGCGATCTTCTTCGCTTCGCGCTCGACGCCGCTGGTGTCGATCTTGGCGAGGATCTCCTCGAGGCTCATGCGGCCCTGGCCGAATTCGGTGCCATTGAGAAACACGGTCGGCACCGCCATGATCTGGCGTTCCTTGACCTCGTCCTGGAACAGCGAGCCATCGATCATCGTGGTCTTGATTCGCGGGTTCTGGATTGCCATCAGATTCAGCGCCTGGACCACGTCGGGGCAGTTGTGGCAGGTCAGCGAGATGTAGATCTCGAACTCGAAATCGCCGTCGAGCGCACGGATCTGCTGCAGCACGGCCTCGTCGACCTTGGGCGGATAGCCGCCAACCTGCAGCAGCGCCAGCACCAGCGAGGTGAATTCGTGGCCCATCGGAATACCCGCGAAGCGCGGGCCATGGTTTTCGCTCGGCCGGTTGATCGAGAACGAGGGCTTGCGCTGGTTGTCGTCGCGGCTCTCTGTGACTTTGACCAGCGGCGACGACTCGGCCACGTCCTTCAGCAGCGATTGCAACTCGCCCGACGCCTTGCTGTCATCGAGCGAAGCGACGATCTCGATCGGCTGCGTGATGCGGTCGAGGTAGCTCTTGAGTTGCGATTTGGTGCCGGCGTTGAGCATGGTGATCTCTCTCCTGGAAATACGATGGAAACAAAAAAGCCCGGGAGCAAGCGCGCCCGGGCTGTGGCGCGAACGAGGCGGCTTAGATCTTGCCGACCAGGTCGAGCGAAGGCTTCAGCGTTTCGGCGCCTTCGGTCCACTTGGCGGGGCAGACTTCACCGGGGTGAGCCGCGACGTACTGGGCGGCCTTCACGCGGCGCAGCAGTTCGGCAGCGTCACGGCCGATGCCGTTGTCGTGCACTTCGATGGTCTTGATCTTGCCTTCGGGGTCGATCACGAAGGTGCCGCGGTAGGCCAGGCCGGCGTCGTCGCCTTCTTCGATCAGGACCTGGAACGCGCGGGCCAGTTGCTGGCTCGGGTCGCCGATCAGCGGGTACTGAACCTTGGCGATGGTGTCCGAGGTGTCGTGCCAGGCCTTGTGCGTGAAGTGGGTGTCGGTCGACACGCCGTACACCTCGACGCCCAGCTTCTGGAACTCAGCGTAATGGTCGGCCAGGTCGCCCAGTTCGGTGGGGCACACGAAGGTGAAGTCGGCCGGGTAGAACACGACGACCGACCATTTGCCCTTGAAGTTCTCGTTGCTGACGGGCACGAACTTGCCGTTGTGATACGCGGTGGCCTTGAACGGGACGATTTCGGTGTTGATCAGGGACATATTGGATTTCCTTGGTGGCTGATGAAAAGTGCGAGTGATTAGTATAACTACCAATCTCCGATTTTTAATAGCCACGCGCTATTAAATGCATTGCCCACCCCTATGAATGCGAACACCTATCACCCTCACCCGCATGCAGAGCGCCGGCGCATGGGATTACTTGCGCCGGCCGGCGGCAGGCTCTCACAATCCACCTTTTAAGAACAAGGAAGAACCATGAAGGGCGACCCACAAGTCATCGATCATCTGCAGGCGCAGCTCAAGAACGAGCTGACCGCGATCAACCAGTACTTCCTGCACTACCGGATGCTCAAGCACTGGGGCCTGGACAAGCTGGCCAAGAAGGAATACGAGGAGTCGATCGGCGAGATGAAGCACGCCGACAAGCTCATGGACCGAATCTTCATGCTCGATGGCCTGCCGAACCTGCAGGACCTGGCCAAGCTCCAGATCGGCGAGGACGTGCCCGAGATCCTCGAATGCGACCTCAAGTCCGAGACCGGCGCGCAAGCCACGATCAAGGCCGGCATCGCGCACTGCGAAAGCGTGCGCGACTATGTCTCGCGCGACCTGCTGCAGGAGATCCTGGACGACACCGAGGAGCACATCGACTTCCTCGAGACCCAGATCGACCTGGTCGGCAAGGTCGGCCTGCAGAACTACCTGCAGTCACAGATGGGCGAAATCGAATAGGCCGGCGCGACGCCGTGCAAGCGGGGCAATGCCCCGCTTTTTTTTGCCTTTACGAAACTTCATTGCTATCGAATCAGGAGCGCGACAAGCAGAGGGGGCAAGGGCTGAAGCCACCTCGATGAACCGGACTTGGCACAGGCCAGTGTCATGCAAATAGCATTCATTCGCATTTGTAGGACTAGAATCGCCGGCTCCGATGACCGCCGCCACCACCGACCGCCGCCGCGCCTACTGGCTCAAGACCTTGCACGAATGGCACTGGGTCAGCTCGGCGCTCTGCCTGATCGGCCTGCTGCTGTTCGGCATCACCGGCTTCACGCTCAACCACGCGGCCAGCATCGAGGCCAAGCCGAAGGTCAGCAGCCGGACCGGCACCATCGACCATGACTTGCGCGCGGCACTGCAGAAGCAACTGCCCGCGGCCAAGGCGCAGAAGGGCAAGGCGGAACTGCCCGCGGAATTGCAGGGCTGGATCAGCAAGCAATGGGCAGTCGACACCGCAGGGCGAGACGCCGAGTGGTCTGACGACGAGATCTACCTCTCGCTGCCCCGCCCCGGCGGCGATGCCTGGCTGCGGCTCAACCTGGCCGACGGCGAGGCCGAGTACGAGCGCACCGACCGCGGCTGGCTGTCCTACTTCAATGACCTGCACAAGGGCCGCAACAGCGGCGCCGCCTGGAGCTGGTTCATCGACATCTTCGCGGCCGCCACGCTGGTGTTCTCGATCACCGGTCTTTTCATTCTCAAGATGCATGCGGGCAACCGGCCCTTCACCTGGCCGATGGTCGGCATGGGCCTGGTCATTCCGGTGCTGCTCGCGCTGCTGTTCATCCACTGATCCAGGAAAGAGGTCTTCGTGCAAGTTCGCTATTCCCTCGCGCTCGCCGCCCTGTTCGGCGCGCCGGCCATCGCCGCGGGGCTCACCGTCAACATCGAGGTGCCGCGCCTCAGCGTGGCCGAATACCACCGCCCCTATGTGGCGGCCTGGATCGAGCGGCCCGACCAATCGGTCGCGAGCACGCTCGCGGTCTGGTACGACGTCAAGATCAAGGGCAACGCGGAAGGCGAAGGCACCAAGTGGCTCAAGGACATGCGCCAGTGGTGGCGGCGCACCGGCCGCGAACTGCAGATGCCGGTCGACGGCGTGAGCAGCGCGACGCGGCCCGCGGGCAAGCATCAGGTCAACGTGTCCGAAGGCTCGGTGGCGCTGCCCAAGCTGGCACCGGGCGCCTACAAGCTGTACGTCGAGGCGGCGCGCGAAGTCGGCGGTCGCGAAATCGTGAGCATCCCCTTCCAGTGGCCGCCGGCGAAGACCGAGCAGTCGCAGGTCGCGGGCACCAGCGAACTCGGCGAAGTGAAGCTCGAGCTCAAGCCCTGATCCTCGTTTCGCCTCCAACATCACCGGAATCCCATCATGAAGTTCTCTTTGCGCGCCCTCGCCCTCGGCATCGCCCTTTGCGCCGGCACCGCGGCCGTCCAGGCTCACAACGCATGGCTGATGCCCTCGAGCACCGTGCTGTCCAAGGCCGACTGGATCACTGTCGATGCCGCCGTCTCGAACGACCTCTTCTTCTTCAATCACGTCCCGCTCGGCCTGGACACCTTGGCGGTCACCGCGCCCGATGGCAGTGCCCTGAAGGCCGAGAACGTCTTCAAGGGCAAGCTGCGCAGCGTGTTCGACCTGAACCTCACCCAGCCCGGCACCTATCGCCTGGCACTGGTCAACGACGGCGTCTTCGCACGCTGGAAGGACAAGGCCACCGGACAGCCCAAGCGCGCCCGCGGCACGGCCGAGAACATCGCGAGCCAGATCCCGGCCGACGCGCTCGAGCTCGAGATCACGCAATCGGCCGGCCGCAACGAGACTTTCGTCACCGTGGGCAAGCCCAGCACCCTGCGTCCGACCGGCAAGGGCCTCGAACTGGTCACGGCCAATCCGACCGATCTGGTGAAGGGCGAGAAGACCAGCTTCACACTGCAGCTCGACGGCCAGCCCGCGAAGGACCTCGAGGTCACGGTCACGCTGGGCAACACGCGCTACCGCGACAAGCTTGACGAGCTCAAGCTCAAGACCGATGCCAAGGGCCAGTTCAGCGTGACCTGGCCGGAAGCCGGCATGTACTGGCTCGACACCAGCACCACGGACAAGAAGACCTCGGTGCCGCAGGCCAAGGAACGGCGCCTGAGCTACGCCGCGACCCTGGAAGTGATGCCTTGAAAACCATTTGCTCGCCCTCCCAGGCGCGAGCCTGACGCGCCGTGAGCATGTCCTCGCCTGAGGGGAAGCCGAGCCCCTCCTTCGCGACCTGGCGCGCGGGCGGCTACGCCAACGTGCCCCGGCCGCGCCGCGCCGATCCGTCCAGCCTGCAGACGCTGGCGGGCCGCACCATGGGCACCACCTGGTCGCTGCGCTTCGACAATCCGCGCATGATCGCGCTGGATGCCGTGCGCGCCGGCGCCCAGGGCGCGCTCGATCGCGTGGTCGCCCAGATGAGCACCTGGGAGCCCGATTCGGACATCAGCCGCTTCAACCGGTCCGACGCCGGCAGCCGGCACGTGCTCGAACCCGAATTCGCCGAAGTGCTGGCCTGTGCCCTGCAGTGGGCGGCGGCCAGCGACGGAGCCATCGACCCGAGCATCGGACCGCTGGTCGCGCTCTGGGGCTTCGGCGCCCAGGCCGACGCATCGGTCGCAGGGCCGCCCTCCCCGGCCGAACTCTCGCAGGCGCGTCAACGCGTCGGCTGGCAGCGCGTGGCGCTCGACCCCGCCACGCGCTCGATCGTGCAACCGGGCGCCGCCGCGCTGGACCTGTCGGGCGTCGCCAAGGGCTTCGCAGTCGACCAGGTTGCCGCCGCGCTGCGAACGCTCGGACTGTGCGACTTTCTGGTCGAGGTCGGCGGCGAATTGCGCGCGGCCGGTCGTCGCCCCGACGGCGACCCCTGGCAGGTGCTGGTCGAAGCGCTGCCCGGGACCACCCATCGGGTGGCGCTCGAGGGCCTGTCCATCGCGACCTCGGGCGCCCGCTGGCATGCGCGCGAGCATGAGGGCCGACGCTGGTCGCACACCCTCGATCCGCGCACCGGCGAGCCGGTCGGCCACGCGCTCGCCTCGGTGACGGTGCTGCACCCGGAGTGCATGCAGGCCGACGCACTCGCCACGGTGCTGACCGTGCTTGGGCCGGAGGACGGCCTGGCCTTCGCCCACCGGCATGGGCTCGCCGCGCTCTTTGTCCGCCGCGGCGACGAGGGGCATTGCACCTTCACCAGCGATCGCTGGCCGACCCCGGCCCAAGCCGCATGACCGAGCCCGCCCTGCGAGCGCTGGCCGCGTGCCTCACCGTGCTGGCCTACATCGCGCTGTGCGCGGCCATTTACGGGCGGCAACGCCGGCAGCAGGACGCCATGGCACGCCGGGCCGCGGCACTGGCCGGGAACGAGCCCGCAACCGCCACGCTCGTGCTGTTCGCAAGCCAGACGGGCCAGGCCGAGGCCCTCGCCTGGCAGACCGGCCGCTGGCTGCACGAGGCCGGAACACCGGCGCGCGTGATGTCGCTCAACGACGCCGACGCCGAGCTCTTGCGCAGCACGCCCCGGGCGCTGTTCATCGCCAGCACCTATGGCGAAGGCGATGCGCCCGACGGCGCCAGCGTGTTCGCCGAACGGGTGATGGGCTCGGCGGCCGAGCTCTCCTCGCTGCGCTATGCGGTCCTGGCGCTGGGCGACCGCCAGTACGCCAACTTCTGCCGCTTCGGCCGCCTGCTCGACGAATGGCTCCATGCCGCGGGCGCAAGGCGCAGCTTCGAGCGCATCGAGGTCGACAACGCCGAGCCCGCCACCCTGGCCGCCTGGCAGGCGCAGTGCGACGGTGCACCGGATGCCGGGCCGGAAGAGCCGCCCGAAACCATCTCCGTTCCCTGGCGCCTCGCCACCCGCACCCTCTTGAACGAAGGCAGCGCGGGCGCGCCGGTCTATCGCCTGGCGTTCACGCCGGCCGCCGGGCCGGCACCTGACTGGGCGTCCGGCGATCTCGCGCAACTCGCCCTCGCGAGCGACCCCGGACGCCCACGCGACTATTCGATCGCCTCCATCCCCAGCGACGGCGAGCTGCAGTTGCTGGTGCGCCAGGAGCAGCATCCGGACGGCACGCTCGGCGCCGCCTCGGGCCTGCTGACGTCGACCCTGCCCCTGGGCGACACGATCCAGCTGCGGCTGCGCCCGCACCGCCATTTCCGGCTCGGCGACAACGCCGCACGACCGTTGCTGCTGATCGGCAACGGCACCGGACTGGCCGGACTGCGCGGCCATCTGCGCACCCGCGCGGCCCTGGGCCGGCACGACAACTGGCTGGTCTTCGGCGAACGCCATGCGCGGCACGACTTCCTCTGCCGCGACGAGATCGAGGCCTGGCAGCGCACCGGGATGTTGCAGCGGCTCGACATGGTGTTCTCGCGCGACCAGGCCGAAAGGCTCTACGTCCAGCATCGGCTGCTCCACCTGCACGCGGAGGTCAGCGCCTGGATCGCCCGCGGTGCGGCGATCTATGTCTGCGGCACCCTGCAGGGCATGGCGGCCGGGGTCGATGCCGCGCTGCGACAGATCGCCGGCCAGGCGACGATGGGCGAATTGCAGGCCAGCGGCCGCTACCGCCGCGACGTCTACTGAGCCGCCCGGCGCCGCTGTCAGTTGCGCTCAAGCAACGAATAGACCCAAGCGGCCTCCGAAACTTCTCTCAACGTTAACGCCACGTTAACAATCGTATTGAGATTCATTATCATTCACTGACTTCGCTTCTTCCGCGAATCAGCTCACCCAGCCAATCCAGCCGCCTCCACGCCGAGGACGCGCAGGGACCCGCCAGTCGAGCTCTCAGTTTTGCTTTCACCTGGGATCCCTCCATGGCCTACATCAAGAGCCGCAAGCACGCCGTCGCGCGCGCGCTGCCCCCTTTCGGCAGTGCCGCCGCCGMCACCCTTCTCGCATTGACGCTGCCTGCCGGCGCGCAGACGTCCACGAACACCCTCAAGGAAGTCCGCGTCGAAGACAGCGCCGCGACCGATTTCAAGGTCGACAACTCGGCCAACCCGAAGTTCACCGCGCCGCTGATCGACATCCCGCAGGTGATCCAGGTGATTCCGGAAACCCTGATGCGCGAGCAAGGCGCCACCACGCTGACCGAAGCACTGCGCAACACGCCCGGTGCCGGCGCCTTCTTCCTCGGCGAAAACGGCAACACCACGACCGGCGACTCGATCTTCATGCGCGGCTTCGACGCCTCGAGCAGCATCTTCGTGGACGGCATCCGCGACCTGGGTTCTTTCTCGCGCGATGTCTTCAACATCGAGCAGGTCGAAGTGGTCAAGGGCCCGTCGGGCACCGACGTCGGCCGCAGCTCGCCGACCGGCTACATCAACCTGATCACCAAGAAGCCCAGGCTGGAAGACAGCTTCTCGGGCTCGCTCGGCTTCGGCACCGCGAGCTACAAGCGCGGCACCATCGACTGGAACAAGGTAGTGAGCGGCGCCGACGGCTCGGGCACGGCCTTCCGCCTGAATGCCGTGGCCGAAGACTCCGGCGTGGACGGCCGCGACTTCATCAACAACAAGCGCTCGGCCATCGCGCCCTCGCTGGCCTTCGGCCTCAACACGCCGACCCGCGTGTTTCTCGACTACCTGTACGTCAAGCAGAACAACATCCCCGACGGCGGCGTCCCGACCATCGGCCTGCCCGGCTACACCACGCCCGATGCGCTGCTGATCAATTCGCCGATCCTGCGCCGCACGTTCCTGAACTACGCCTCGAAGGTCGACTCCAGCAACTTCTACGGCACCAGCTCCGACTTCAACGACGTCACGGCCAACATGTTCACGGCCCGCGTCGAGCACGACATCACGCCCGACATGACGGTGCGCAACGTCACGCGCTGGGGCCAGACTACGCAGGACTACATGCTGACGTCGTTCATGCTCGGCGGTCTCACGGCCTCGCGCGTCGGCACCAGCAACACCTATAACGGCACGGTGCCTGCCGTGACCGCAGGCTTCATCAACACGGTCAACCCGAGCAACCCCGCGACCTGGACCACGACGCGCAACCTGCCAACCAACAAGGACGTCGAAAACAACATCTTCGTCAACCAGACCAGCCTGTCGTCGAAGTTCAACACCGGCAGCTTCAGCCACACCGCGAACATCGGCCTGGAATTGATGCGCGAGAGTCAGGACAACGCGAACTACTTCGGCCCGGGCTTCGCGTCGGTCAACACGACCTTCGCACCCGCAGGCTCCTGGCCGGTCGCCAACCTGTACAACCCGAACCCCTACGTGACCGGTTACAACCGGATCCCGAACGGCACCGGCAACTACGGCAAGACCGACACCGTCAGCCTGTACGCCTTCGACACGATGAAGATCAACGAGCAATGGCAGCTGACCGGCGGCCTGCGCTACGACCACTACAGCACCGACTACTGGGCGACCACGATGGGCACCGGCCCCACCTTCCCGATCACGCCGACCAGCCTGTCGACCTCGGGCGACCTCTGGACCGGCAAGATCGGCGTGGTCTACAAGCCGGTCCRGAACGCCAGCTTCTTCGCCGCCTACGGCAACTCGGCGCAGCCCCCGGGCGGCGCCAACTTCTCGCTCGCCGCCTCGGGCACCGGCAACAGCGCCTCGCGCGTCGACTTCGCGCCGCAGAAGGCCGACACCTACGAGATCGGCACCAAGTGGGACGTGCTGAACAAGCGCCTCTCGCTGACCGCGGCGCTCTATCGCACCGAGGTTCGCAACGAGATCGTGCAGGATCCGACCAACACGGCCGTCTACACCCAGGACGGCAAGAAGCGGGTGCAGGGCATCGAGCTCGGCGTGGCCGGTGCGATCACCGACCAGTGGGGCATCAGCGCCGGCCTCACGACCATGGACACCAAGGTCAACGGTTCATCCAACGCGGCGGACCGGATCGACGTGATCCCGTACACGCCGGAACAGGCGTTCACAGCCTGGACCAGCTACCAGTTCCCGTTCGGACTCACCATCGGCGGCGGCGCGCGCTACAACGGCAAGCTCACGCGCGGCTTCGACGGTGYGGTCGGCACACCGGCCTACACCGATGCCTACTGGGTGTTCGATGCGATGGCCTCCTACCGCATCAACAAGAACGTCGAACTCCAGCTGAACCTGTACAACCTGTTCGACAAGGAATACGTCGCCGCGATCAACAAGAGCGGCTACCGTTACGTGCCGGGCATCCCGCGCTCGGCCCGCATCACGGCCAACTTCGCGTTCTGACGCGGATCAATGCCGTCGCATCCTCCGGCTGCGACACTCGAGCCCCGGCCCCGCGCCGGGGCTTTTTCTTTGAGGAAACCGCAAGATGATGCTGCATGTCCCCGACGTTCTGAGCGCAGACCAGGTGCGCGAGATTCGCGCCAGCCTGGACGCCACCGAGTGGGTCGACGGCCGCGAGACGGTCGGCGACCAGGGCGCCCGGGTCAAGCGCAACCGGCAGTTGCCGGAGCAATCCCCGGTCGGCCGCGAACTGGGCAAGACCATCCTGGGCGCGCTGGCCCGGAATCCCCTGTTCTTCTCGGCCGCCCTGCCGCTGCGCTTCGTGCCGCCGCTGTTCAATCTCTACGAGGGCGGCGAGCACTACGGCCTGCACGTCGACGGCTCGGTGCGCTCGGTGCCGGGCACCGGCGAGCAACTGCGCACCGACCTGTCCTGCACCCKGTTCCTGTGCGATCCGGAGRACTACGAGGGCGGCGAACTCGAGGTGGTCGACACCTATGGAACGCACGAGGTCAAGCTGCCCGCGGGCGACCTCATCCTCTATCCCTCGAGCAGCCTGCACCGCGTCCACCCCGTGACCCGGGGCGCCCGCGTCTGCTCGTTCTTCTGGCTGCAGAGCATGGTGCGCGACGACCGCCAGAGGGCCATGCTGTTCGAACTGGACCAGGTGATCCAGAAGCTGCGCGGCCGGCTCGGGGAATGCGAGGAATCGATCGCGCTCACCGGGCAATATCACAACCTGCTGCGCATGTGGTCCGAAGTCTAGTTAGTCGGGCGGCCCGGCTGACCCTGCTGCTGCGATAGTTATTGCAAATGCGAAGAATTCGTATTTATAATCGAGCCTTCTTCAAACAGCCAGCTACAAGCCGCCTTCACCGCCATGATCGTCTGCGTCTGCCGCCGAATCTCCGACCGTGAAATCGCGCGTCATGCACGCGCCGGGATGACGTTCGACGAAGTGCAGTTCGAGCTCGGCGTGGCCACCCAGTGCGGCCAGTGCGAAAGCTGCGCGCGCGACGTGGTCGCGCAATGCAGTGCCTCGCACCCGGTCGCCGCGCTTCACCGCGAAACCGGCACCCAGGCGATCCAGCTTGCCAATTCCATCAAGGAAAGCAACGCATGGAACTCTTCGCGGCACTCGGCGGCAGCCTGATCCTGGTCGCCAGTTCGGTCTGGTGGATTCTTCGCAAGTAAGTCGTTAGCGTAGCGGTTTTGCTGCACTGGGGTACCTTCTGGGCGCCCGCATTCGAATGATTGATCGTGTCTGACCGCTTTTCCCCGCCTTCCTCGGCCCTTGGCCTGTCGCGCAACGCCATCATCGCCGGCAGCGTGGTGTTGTTCCACGTCGCGGCACTGTGGGCCCTGCAAAGCGGCTTGCTGCGGCGCGCGGCCGAGGTGGTGATTCCGGTCGAGATCCTGAGCGAGTTCATCGAGCCGCCGAAGCCCAAGGAACCCCCTCCGCCGCCGCCGCCAGCGCCCAAGCCCCAGGTCGTCAAAACGCCGCCACCGCCACGTCCCCAGGCCATCCGCGAGCCAAAGCCGACGCCGGCGCCGAACGCGCCCACGGGCAGCATCGAGCCGCCTCCGCCCCCGGCACCGTTGGCCCCACCCGCACCGCCGGCGCCACCCGCACCGCCCGCCGCGCCGCCCGCTCCGCCCTCGGT
>NZ_JBFUCI010000063.1:0-20701 GCF_056405335.1 Variovorax sp. P1_H12_2 | reverse complement strand
CACCAGCAGCAGCGTCATGAAGGTCCAGGCCGCCGAAGTGACATGACCGGCGTCGAGCAGTCCCGAGAGCATCGCGAACTTGCCCACGAAGCCCGACAGCGGCGGCAGGCCCGCCAGCAGCACCGTGCAGCCGACGAAGCTGAGGCCGAGGAAGACCACGCCGGCCGGGATGGCACGGCCGTAGAGCGCCTGGGCATCGTCGTCGAGGTTCACGTCGTCGAGCCTCTGGAGGTCCTCCGACAGGAAGGGGGCGCCGCCGGCCGCTTCGTGCGGCGCGACGCTCAAGCCGGCGTTGCGCCAGCGCTCGACCATGTCGATCAGCAGAAAGAAGGCGCTGGCCGCCAGCGTCGAGCTCAGCAGGTAATAGAGCGCACCGGCCCAGACGGCCGGCTGGCCGAAGCCGATCGCAGCCAGCAGGGTGCCGGCCGAGATCAGCACGCTGAAGCCCGCGAGGTTCGACAGCCGCTGCGTGCCGACGATGCCGAGCGCGCCGACGAACAGCGTTGCGAGCCCGATCACCACCAGCACGCCCTGGCCGAACTGGGCCGAGGCGCCGGTGTCGGGCGCGAACAGCAGGGTCCACAGGCGCAGCAGCGTGTAGATGCCGAGCTTGGTCAGGAGCGAGAACACCGCGCCCACCGGCGACACCGCGGCGCTGTAGGCCGGCACCAGCCAGAAGTTGAGCGGCCAGGCCCCGGCCTTGGCGAAGAAGGCGGTGGCCAGGATGGCGGCGRCGGCATGCACCAGTCCGCGGTCGGCCGGCGCGATCTGCGCGATGCGCACGCCGAGGTCGGCCATGTTGAGCGTGCCGGTCACGCCGTAGAGCAGCGCGGCGCCGACCAGGAACAGCGACGAGGCCGCGAGGTTGATCGCCACGTAGTGCAGTCCGGCCTGCACCCGGAGCCGGCCGGAGCCGTGCAGCAGCAGGCCGTAGGAGGCGGCCAGCATCACCTCGAAGAAGACGAACAGGTTGAACAGGTCGCCGGTCAGGAAGGCGCCGTTGAGGCCCATGAGCTGCAGCTGCAGCAGCGGGTGGAAGTGAACCCCGGCGCGGTCCCAGCGCGAGGTGGAGTAGATCGAGGCGGCGAAGGCCACCACGCCGGTCAGCGCGACCATCATCGTCGACAGCCGGTCGGCCACCAGCACGATGCCGAAGGGCGCGCGCCAGTTGCCCGGCAGGTAGACGCCGATCGAGCCGGGCCCGCCGCCGGTGTCGGGCGCGTTGACCCAGCGCAGCAGCGCCAGCGCGGCCAGCAGTCCGATCAGGCCCGAGACCACGCTGAGCGCCGACTTGGTGCGGCGGCGCTGCTCGCCGAGCAGCAGCATCAGGGCGGCGGTGAGCATCGGTACCAGGATCGGCACCGCGATCAGGTGCGGCATGCTGAAGTCGAGCAGGCGGTCGAGGAAGGCGAACAGCTCGTTCATTCCTGCGGCTCCCGGCGTTCCTCGCCGTCCACGTGGTCGGTGCCCGTGAGGCCGCGCGAGGCCAGCAGCACGACCAGGAACAGCGCGGTCATCGCGAAGCCGATCACGATCGCGGTCAGCACCAACGCCTGCGGCATCGGGTCGGCGGTGTTGGCGAGCGTGGCGCGCACGCCCGGCGTCAGCACCGGTTCGCTGTCGACCTTGAGCCGGCCCATGCTGAAGATGAAGAGGTTGACCGCATAGGAGATCAGGGTCAGGCCCATGATGACCTGGAAGGTGCGCGGGCGCAGCAGCAGGTAGACACCCGAGCCGGCCAGGATGCCGATGGCGATGGCGAGCACGATTTCCATCAGGCGGCGGCCTCCGCTTCGGCCGCGACGCGCGCGGCTTCCTTCTCTTCCTGTTCGTCGACCCAGCGATGGCTGCGGATCGATTGGTGGGCGAGGGCGGTCAGGATCAGCATGGTTGCTCCGAGCACCAGCGAGAACACGCCCATGTCGAAGAACAGCGCGCTCGGCACGTGCACCTCGCCCAGCAGCGGCAGGTGCAGGTGCGCGGTGTGGGTGGTGAGGAAGGGGTAGCCCAGCGCCATGGCGCCGCCGCCAGTGGCCAGCGCCAGCAACAAGCCGGCCGCGATCCAGCGCCGCGGGTAGATGCGCAGGTGTTCCTCGACCCATTCGGTGCCCGAGACGATGAACTGCAGCACCAGCGCCACCGACATCACGAGCCCGGCGACGAAGCCGCCGCCCGGCTGGTTGTGGCCTCGCATGAAGAAATAGACCGACACCAGCACCGACAGCGGCAGCAGCAGCCGCACCAGGACGGCCGGCACCATCAGGTAGCCGACCGCGGTGTCCTTGGCCCGGCGCGGGTTGATCAGGTCGCTGCTGCCGTCGTCCGGCTGCAGGCGCTGCTGGATCGGCAGCGCCATCGATTCGGGCGCCGGACGGAAGCGGCGCAACAGCGCGTAGACCGTCAGCGCCACCACGCCCAGCACGGTGATCTCGCCCAAGGTGTCGAAGCCGCGGAAGTCGACCAGCATCACGTTGACCACGTTGCTGCCGCCGCCGTCGGTCAGTGCATGGTCGAGGAAGAAGGGAGAAATGCTCTGCGGGAAATTGCGGGTCATCACGGTCCAGGCCAGCGCGGCGAGGCCGGCGCCGGCCGCGATGGACAGCCCCAGGTCGCGCMCGCGTCGCGCCAGCGGCCGCAGGCCGTGGCGATAGCGATCGGCCTGCGCATCGCGCATCGGCAGCCAGCGCAGGCCGAGCAGGATCAGCACGGTGGTCACTGCTTCCACCACCAGTTGCGTGAGCGCCAGGTCGGGCGCCGAGAACCAGATGTAGGTGATGCAGCACACCAGCCCCGCACCCGAGGCCAGCATCAGCGAGGCGAGCCGGTGGAACTTGGCCTGCCAGGCCGCGCTCAGCGCACAGACCGCGCCGATCAGCCAGGTCATCGCGAACATCGGCGAGAACGGCAGCGGCGCGCGTGCGCCGCGGGCCACCGGCGTGATCCAGAGCGCGGCGCCGGCGCCGGCCACTGCGACCGCGACCAGCAGCATCAGCTGCGTCTGCAGCCGGCGCGTGCCGAGCAGGCGCCGGCTTCGGCGGCCGGCCTCGCTGAGCCGGGCCATCACGTTCTCGAAGACGCGCTGGCCATCGAGACCGTGCAGCAGCGGCGTGTACTCGAGGGCGCCGCGGCGGCGGCCGCGTCGGTGCATCAGATAGAGCAGGGCACCGCCCGCCAGCGCGATGAAGCTCATCAGCAAGGGCAGGTTGAAGCCGTGCCACAGCGCCAGGCTGTAGGCGGGCAGCTCGCCGCCCACCACCGGCGTGGCCGCCGCGGCGAGGAAGGCGCCCACCGACCAGGCCGGCGCCACCCCGACCACCAGGCAGACCAGCACCAGCAGCTCCACCGGCACGCGCATCCAGTGCGGCGGTTCATGGGGCTGCTTCGGTACGTCGGGTCCGCAGGGCGGGCCGTAGAAGACGTCGAAGACGAAGCGCGCCGAATAGGCGACGCTGAAGATGCCCGCCAGCGTGGCGATGACCGGCAGGCTCTTGTCGACCCAGGGCGTCGACTGGATGAAGACGGTCTCGGCGAAGAACATCTCCTTCGACAGGAAGCCGTTGAGCAGCGGCACGCCGGCCATTGACGCGCTGGCGATGATCGCCAGCGTGCCGGTGATCGGCATCACTTTCAGCAGGCCGCTGAGCTTGCGGATGTCGCGGGTGCCGGTCTCGTGGTCGATGATGCCTGCCGCCATGAACAGCGAGGCCTTGAAGGTCGCGTGGTTCATGATGTGGAACACCGCCGCGACCGCTGCCAGCGGGCTGTTGAGGCCGAGCAGCAGCGTGATCAGCCCGAGGTGGGAAATGGTCGAATAGGCCAGCAGCGCCTTGAGGTCGCGCTGGAACATCGCGATGTAGCCGCCGAGCAGCAGCGTGATCGCGCCGGCGCCGCCCACCAGCCAGAACCACTGCTCGGTGCCCGAGAGCACCGGCCACAGCCGCGCCAGCAGGAACACGCCGAGCTTCACCATGGTGGCCGAGTGCAGGTAGGCCGAGACCGGTGTCGGCGCCGCCATGGCGCGCGGCAGCCAGAAGTGGAACGGGAACTGTGCGCTCTTGGTGAAGGCGCCGAGCAGCACCAGCACCAGCACCACCGGATAGAGCGTGCTGGCGCGGATCAGGTCGCCCGAGGCCAGCACCACGTCGAGGTCGTAGCTGCCGACGATGCGGCCCAGCAGCAGCACGCCGGCCAGCAGGCACAGGCCGCCGGCGGCGGTCACGGTGAGCGCCATGCTGGCGCCGCGCCGCGCATCGCGCCGGTGGTGCCAGTAGCCGATCAGCAGGAAGGAGAACAGGCTGGTGAGCTCCCAGAACATCACCATCTGGATCAGGTTGCCCGACAGCACCACGCCCATCATCGCGCCCATGAAGGCGAGGAGGAACGAGAAGAAGCGCGGCACCGGGTCCGAGGCCGACATGTAGTAGCGCGCATAGAGCACCACCAGCGCGCCGATGCCCAGCACCAGCATGCAGAAGAGCCAGGCGAAGCCGTCCATGCGGAACGACAGGTCGAGGCCGAGCGCGGGCAGCCACTCGACCTGCTGGCGGATCACGTTGCCGTTGGAAATGCTCGGAAACAGCCACCCGACCTGCACTGCGCAGCCCAGCGCGACCAGGCCCGCCAGTGTCGACTCCCGGTTGCGCGCGTTCGATGGCAGCAGTGCGGCGAGCACGCTGGCGATGAAGGGGAGTGCAACGAGGGCAACAAGGGGCATTGCGGTCGATTCTATCGACCGACCCCGCGGCCCATCCCCGGATCAGGCGATGAACTGCTGCGCCGTGCGGATGCCGAGCCAGGTGAGGACCAGCGAGCCGGCCACGTGCACCGCGGCGGTGCCCAGCGCGAGCGCGAGGCGGTCGTGCATCAGCATGGCGACGACCTCGGCCGAGAAGCTCGAGAAGGTGGTGAGCCCACCCAGGAAGCCGGTGATCAGCGCCAGCCGCCAGACCGGGTCGAGTTGCGGCATGGCCTGGAACACCGCGACCGCGATACCGATCAGGTAGCCGCCGACCAGGTTCGCCGCCAGCGTGCCCCAGGGCAGCGACCCGGGCGCCGACAGCCAGTTGTTGAGGCCCCAGCGGCTGAGGGCGCCGATGGAGGCGCCGGCACAAATGGCGATGATGTAAAGAGGCATGTGGGGCGCAATGCTCTCACGGCGCCATCTGCTGCGGCAACCAGGTCACGACCTGCGGCACGAAATAGATGATCAGCACCGCCGCCACCATCAGGAAGAACATCGGCAGCGTGACGCGCGCGATGTAGATCAGGTCACGGCCGGTCATGCCCTGCAGCACGAACAGGTTGAAGCCCACCGGCGGCGTGATCTGCGCCATCTCCACCACCAGCACGATGAAGATGCCGAACCACACCGGGTCGATGCCCGCGGCCGTCACGGTTGGCATGATCACGCCCATCGTCAGCACCACCATCGAGATGCCGTCCAGGAAGCAGCCGAGCACGATGTAGAACAGGGCCAGCATCATGATGAGCTGGAACTTCGACAGCCCGAGCGAGCCGATCCATTCGGCCAGGTGCCGCGGCAGCCCGATGTAGCCCATCGAAAGCGTCAGGAAGGCGGCGCCGGCGAGGATCAGCGCCATCATGCAATAGAGCCGTGTCGCGCCCAGCAGCGATTCCTTGAAGGTGCCCCAGTCGAGCGAGCCCTGCAGCGCCGAGATGACCAGCGCGCCGACCACGCCCACGGCGGCGGCCTCGGTGGCGGTGGCGATGCCGGCGTAGATCGAGCCCAGCACCGAGAGGATCAGCAGCGCGACCGGGATCAGGCTCAGCGAGGCGCGCAGCTTCTCGATGAACGGCATCGGCGGATCGGCCGGCGGCACCCGGTCCGGATGCAGCAGGGCCCAGACGGCGATGTAGCCCGAGAACAGCACGGCCAGCATGATGCCCGGTACCACGCCGGCGATGAAGAGCCGGGCGATCGAGACGTCGGCGCTCACGCCGTAGACGATCATGATGATCGAGGGCGGGATCAGCAGGCCCAGCGTGCCCGCGCCGGCCAGGGTGCCGATCACCATGTCGTCCGGATAGCCGCGCCGCTTGAGCTCGGGCAGCGTCATCTTGCCGATGGTCGCGCAAGTGGCGGCGCTCGAGCCCGACACCGCGGCGAACACGGCGCAGCCGGCCACGTTGGTGTGGAGCAGCCGCCCGGGCAGGCTCTGCATCCAGGGCGCGAGCCCCCTGAACATGTCCTGCGACAGCTTGGTGCGGAACAGGATCTCGCCCATCCAGAGGAACAGCGGCAGCGCTGTCAGCGTCCAGCCCGAGGCCGAGCCCCAGATCGTGACCGCCATCGCGTCGCCGGCCGGGCGGGCGGAGAACAGCTGCATGCCGATCCAGGCGACACCCGAGAGCGTGAGCCCGATCCAGACGCCGCTGCCCAGGATCAGGAACAGCGAGAGAATCAGCAGGCCGGCAACCGCGATGTCACTCATGGCGCAGCGCCTCGGCGTTCATCTGCAGCGGCCGTCCGTACCATTCGACGAAGAATTCGTCGACGGTGGCGATCGCGAACACCACCGCGCCGAGGGCCATGCTCAGTTGCGGCAGCCACAGCGGCGTCGCATCGTTGCCGGTGGAGATGTCGTTGTAGCCATGAGATTGCCAGGCCAGCCGCACGCTGTAGAAGGCGAACAGCGCCGCCAGCAGCGCGGCGGCGCCGCAGGCCCAGCGCTCCAGCCAGCGGCGGCCGGCCGGATTCAGCCGCGAGACAATCAGGGTGACGCGGATGTGCTCGCCGCGCTTGAGCGTGTGGGCCAGCGCCAGGAAGCCGGTGCCGGCCATCRGGTAGCCGGCATAGGCGTCGATGCCGGGGATGTTGAAGTGCAGTTGCCGTCCGATGATCGACAGCAGCACCATCACCAGCAGGCCGACCATGAAAAGCGCCGCCAGGGCGGCGGCGCTGTCGTAGAGGAAATCGAGTGTCTTGCGCATCGCTGGCCGGACTTTCGTCCCTACATCTTCTTGTAGGCGTCGATCACGGTCTGTCCTTCGGGTCCGGCTTTCTCGATCCATTCCTTGATCATGGTGTCGCCGACCTTCTTCATGTCGGACTTGAGCTGGGCCGAGGGGGCGTGGATGGTCATGCCGTTCTTCTTCAGCAGGTCGAGGTACTCGAGGTTCTTCTTCTTCGACACCTCCCAGCCGCGCTTCTCGGCTTCGGCACCGGCCTTGAGCAGCGCTTCCTGCGAGGGCTTGTCCAGGGCGTCGAAGGCCTTCTTGTTGACCAGCACCGCGTTCTTGGGCAGCCAGGCCTGGGTATCGTAGAAGTTCTTGATGTATTCGTAGGTCTTGGTGTCGTACCCGGTCGAGCCGGAGGACATGTAGGACTCGATCACGCCGGTGGCCATGGCCTGCGACAGCTCTGCCTGCTGCACCGTCACGGGCTGGGCGCCGACGAGCTCGCCGATGCGCGCGGTGGCGGGGCTGTAGGCGCGCCACTTCACCCCCTTGAGGTCGGCGGCCGAGGCGATCTCCTTCTTCACGAAGATGCCTTGAGGCGGCCAGGCCACCGCATAGAGCAGCGTCATGCCCTGCTCGGCCAGCTTTTTCTCGAGCACCGGCTTCTGGGCCTGGTAGAGCTTCCAGGCGGCGTCGTAGCTGTCGGCCAGGAAGGGAATGCCGTCGGCACCGAACATCTGCCACTCGTTCTGGTAGTTGACGAGCAGGATCTCGCCCATCTGCGCCTGGCCGCCCTGCACCGCGCGCTTGATCTCCGGCGCCTTGAACAGGGCCGCGTTGGGATGCACCGTGATCTTGAACTTGCCGCCGCTGGCCTTGTCGACGTCACCGGCGAACTGCGTGATGTTCTCGGTGTGGAAATTGGTGGCGGGGTATGCCGTGGGCAGGTCCCACTTGGTCTGCGCGAAGGTCGCTGCGCAGAGGGTGAGGCCAGCGAGTGCGATACCGAACTTGTGATTCATGGGCTCTCCGGAACGTGCGAAAGTGGAACAGGCGACGGGCAGCATACGTGCAAATATCGGGCCACTGCTCGGGCATTTCCCTGCCATCAGCGGCGCCGCGCCGGAAGAACGCGGCCATGAAAAAGCCGCCCTGGGGCGGCTTTGGTTCAGCAACGGCGCTCGTGCGCCGTGCGTGCGATCACGGCTTGGAAGCCGCCTTGGCTGCCCCGGTGGCGGCCTTCTTCGGCTCGGCCTTGAGCTCGCTCGTGGCAACCGGCGCCGGCGCCGGCGCTGCACCGAAAGCCTGGCCGTTCACCGTCAGGCCCTCGGCCGACAGCTTGGCCGCCGCCTTCTCCTTCACGCCCTTGACCCGGGTCATGAAGTCCGGCCAGTCCTTGAACGGCGCCTCCTTGCGCGCTTCGATGATGCGCTTGGAGAGCGCCGGACCCACGCCCTTGACGCCATCGAGCTCCGCATCGGTCGCCTTGTTGGCATCGACCGCCGCCCAGGAGGCGACCGCAAACAACATGGCCGCAACGGCCACGATCTTCTTCATCATTTTTTCTCTCCCTGACATGGTGTGAGAAGCGCCGAAACGCCCCACCGCGCGCCGAGTGCGCCCGGCGCGGAAGATGATAGCGACGAAGCGCCGCCGGCGGAAGATTCAAAGTTCCTCGACGCGCCGCGGCGGGTAGCTGTCCCAGGCCTGGCAGCCCGGGCAATGCCAGAAGTACTGGTGGGCCTCGAAGCCGCAGGCCGCACAGCGGTAGCGCATCAGCGGCCGGGTCGCCTGGTCGAGCGAGCGCTGCACCTGCGGGTGGAACTGTTCGTTCTCGAAGCGTTCGCCCGCCAGCCAGCGCGACGCCGCCACCAGCGAGGGGTGGTGCGCCAGATGGGCGATGTAGCCGTCGCGCGGCTCGGGCGAGGTCGCCGCGTCGTCCGACGAGGCGTCCTCGGGCAATGCCGGCGTGCCGCCGAGCGCGATGATCGCCTCGAGCACGTCGATCGAGGGCGATGCGATATAGCGGCGCTGCAGCAGCGCGAGCGCCTCGCCCGAGCGCTGCGACGCGACCGCGGCCTGTTGCATGGCCGCCGCATACAGCGGGAGCGCCAGCGGGGCGGTCTCACTCAGTGCCGCCAGCGTGTCGAAAGCCGCCGCCGCGTCGCCCTTGCGCAGTTGCAGCGTAGCGGTGTCGATCGCCGGGCGCGGCGCCTCCGGCGCCAGCACCACGGCCTGCTGCAGCAGCCGCGCCGCGGCGTCCGGGTCGCCGCCGGCCACGCGCTCGGCCGCCTGTTCGCACAGGTGGTGGGCACGCCGCGTGCTGTAGCTGGCTTGCTCGGATTCGTCGAGCTTCTGGGCGACGTCTTTGGCCTGCGCCCATTCGCGCGAGCGTTCGTAGATCGCCAGCAGCGACAGCCGGGCCTCGTTCTCGTAGCGTGTCCCTTCGAGCTTCTGCAGCGCGGCTTCGGCGCGGTCGAGCAATCCGGCGCGCAGGAAGTCCTGCGACAGCGCGTGCTGTGCGCGGTCGCGGTCGGCGCGGCTCAGGTCGCCCCGGCCCAGCAGATGCTCGTGCACGCGCACCGCGCGCTGGTATTCGCCGCGGCGCCGAAAAAGGTTGCCGAGCGCAAAGTGCAGCTCCTGCGTATCGGGGTCGTTCTGCACCGCCTCGATGAAGGCGTCGATGGCCTGGTCCTGCTGCTCGTTGAGCAGGAAGTTGAGGCCGCGAAAGTAGGCCTTGGGGGCCTGGCGGTTCTCGATCCTGAGCTGCCTCAGGTCGAAGCGCGAAGCCAGCCAGCCGAGCACGAAGGCGATCGGCAGGCCGAGCAGCAACCAGCTGAAGTCAAAGTCCATGTTGACGCACGGCGGGCAGGTCGGTGGTGGCCGCGGGCGGCGCCGGGGCGGCGGAGGCGGTCACGGGAGGGACCGGGGCCGCGGGCAGTTGCGCCGCCGCGCTGCGGTGCTTCCACCAGCCCGGCAGCATGCCGAGCGCACCCACCACGAGGCCGCCCGCGAAGGCGGCCAGCACCACCAGCACCAGCGGCGCGCGCCACGAGGTGCCGAAGAAGAAGTAGACGGTGGCGTCGTGCTGGTTGTTCAGCGCGAAGGCGAAGAGGGTAAAAAAAATGGCTGCCTTGAGCAGCCACAGGAGATATTTCATGCGGGTCCCCGTTGGCCGGGGAATTCTATGTCGGCTGGATCGTCAGCCGTGTTTCTGCTTCTCTGCGTCGAGCAACGCCGTGCGCGCATCGACCGCTTCGCGCAGGGCCTTGCCCGGCTTGAAGTGCGGCACGCGCTTCTCGGGGATCTGCACGCTCTCGCCCGAACGCGGATTGCGCCCGATGCGTGGCGGGCGCCGGTTGACCGTGAAGCTGCCGAAGCCGCGGATCTCGATGCGATGCCCGCGCACCAGCGCATCGCCCATCGCGTCCAGGATGGTCTTGACGGCGTATTCGGCATCGCGGTGCGTCAGCTGCGCGAAGCGGGCTGCGAGTTCCTCGACAAGATCGGAGCGGGTCATGGCAAAGAGAAATGTAGGACGAAAAAAAAGGACAGAGCGGCGCCGGGCGCCAGCTCTGTCCCCGGACGCAGCTTACTTGTCGCTGTTGTCCAGCTTGGCGCGCAGCAGGGCGCCCAGGCTGGTCGTGCCCGCGTTCTCGCGTGCCGACTGCTGGCTCAGGCTGGCCATGGCGCCTTGCTCGTCGACCATGTCCTTCTGCTTGATCGACAGCTGGATGTTGCGGGTCTTGCGATCCACATTGACCACCACGGCCGTGACTTCGTCGCCTTCCTTGAGCACGTTGCGTGCATCTTCCACGCGGTCGCGGGAGATTTCGCTGGCGCGCAGGTAGCCGATGATGTCTTCGCCGAGGTCGATTTCAGCGCCGCGGGCGTCCACGGTCTTGACCTTGCCGGTCACGATCTGGCCCTTGTCGTTCACGGTCGTGAAGGTGGTGAACGGATCGCTGTCGAGCTGCTTGATGCCCAGCGAGATGCGTTCGCGGTCGACATCCACGGCCAGCACGATCGCTTCGACTTCCTGGCCCTTCTTGTAGTTGCGCACGGCGGTTTCGCCGGGCTCGTTCCACGAGAGGTCGGACAGGTGAACCAGGCYGTCGATGCCGGCAGCCAGACCCACGAACACGCCGAAGTCGGTGATCGACTTGATCGGGCCCTTGACGCGGTCGCCGCGCTTGGTGTTTTGCGCGAATTCCTGCCACGGGTTGGCCTTGCACTGCTTCATGCCGAGGCTGATGCGGCGCTTGTCTTCGTCGATTTCCAGAACCATGACTTCGACTTCGTCGCCCAGCGAGACGATCTTGTTCGGAGCGATGTTCTTGTTGGTCCAGTCCATTTCGGAGACGTGCACCAGGCCTTCGATGCCGGGTTCGAGCTCGACGAACGCGCCGTAGTCGGCGATGTTCGTGACCTTGCCGAACAGGCGGGTCGATTGCGGGTAGCGGCGCGAAACGCCCATCCACGGGTCGTCGCCCATTTGCTTCAGACCCAGCGAGACACGGTTCTTCTCGGTGTCGAACTTGAGGATCTTGGCGGTGATTTCCTGGCCGGCCTGCACCACTTCGCTCGGATGGCGGACGCGGCGCCATGCCATGTCGGTGATGTGCAGCAGACCGTCGATGCCGCCGAGGTCGACGAACGCACCGTATTCGGTGATGTTCTTGACGACGCCGCGCACGACTGCGCCTTCCTTCAGGGTTTCCATCAGCTTGGCGCGTTCTTCGCCCATGCTGGCTTCGACCACGGCGCGGCGCGAGAGCACCACGTTGTTGCGCTTGCGGTCGAGCTTGATGACCTTGAATTCGAGGGTCTTGTTCTCGTACGGGGTCAGGTCCTTGATCGGACGCGTGTCGATCAGCGAACCCGGCAGGAAGGCGCGGATGCCGTTGACCAGCACCGTGAGGCCGCCCTTGACCTTGCCGCTCGTGGTGCCGGTGACGAAGTCGCCGGATTCGAGGGCCTTCTCGAGCGCGAGCCACGAAGCCAGACGCTTGGCGGTGTCGCGCGAGAGGATGGTGTCGCCGTAGCCGTTTTCGACGCTGCCGATGGCAACCGAAACGAAATCGCCGGCCTGGACTTCGAGCTCGCCCTTGTCGTTCTTGAACTCTTCGATCGGCACGTAGGCTTCGGACTTGAGGCCTGCGTTGACCACGACGTGGTTGTGTTCGACGCGCACGACTTCGGCGGTGATGACCTCACCGGTGCGCATCTCCGAACGCTTCAGGGATTCTTCGAATAGGTCGGCAAAAGATTCAGACATGTGTTTTTCCTTCCGTCACGCAGGGTTTGCAGCAGCACGATTGCGACTGGCTTGGGTCTGGAGACGGCGGTTGTGTGGGCTTTGGGGCCCGGTTAGGGTTGAACAACCAGCAGGCCGGTGCGCTGTCGCGCGGCGGGGACCTGCTGGATCGAAATGCCGATCAAGAAGACTTGAAAGGCTGTACTTCCTGCCACCAGTGCAGCACCTGTTCGATCGATTGCTCGACCGAAAGCAAGGAGTTGTCCAGGAGGCGGGCATCAGGCGCCGGCTTGAGTGGCGCCACCTTGCGGGACGAATCCCGCCGGTCGCGCGCTTCCAGGTCGGCGCGAAGGCTGGCTATTGTAGTTGAAATACCCTTTGAAATCAACTGCTTATGGCGCCGCTCGGCGCGCTGGCCGGCGCTCGCCGTGAGATAGATCTTGAGATCGGCGTCGGGGAATATCACCGTGCCCATGTCGCGACCATCGGCCACCAGGCCGGGAAGGCGCCGGAAGCTGCGTTGCAGTGCCAGCAGGGCGGCGCGCACGGCCGGCAGCGCCGACACGCGGGAGGCGTCCATGCCGGCGGCTTCGGTGCGGACCGCGTCGCTCACGTCCTCGCCGGCCAGCAGCACCTTGCCCTCGCTGAAGACCAGGGGCAGCGCGCGTGCCAGCTCGGCGATGTGCGTCTCGTGCTCGGGCAGCGCGTCGAGGCCCTCGCGCCGCATCGCGAGCCCCGTCACGCGGTACAGCGTGCCCGAGTCGAGGTAGTGGTAGCCGAGCCGCAGTGCGACCTCGACCGTCAGCGTGCCCTTGCCGGACGCGGTCGGGCCGTCGATGCAGATCACCGGCACCTCGGCGGCCTCGGCCACCGAGAACAAGGTCTCGAAATAGTCCGGGAAGGTCTTGGCAACGCAGTGCGGCTCCAGGATCCGCACGCCGACGCCGGCCGGATTGAAGGCCGCCAGCGAAAAGCACATCGCCACGCGGTGGTCGTCGTAGGTCTTGATGCTGGCCGCCCGCCAGTCTGCCGCCGCCAGCGGATGGACGCGGATGAAGTCCGGCCCGTCCTCGACCGTGGCGCCGAGCTTGCGCAATTCGTTGGCCATGGCGTCGATGCGGTYGGTTTCCTTCACGCGCCAACTCGCGATGTTGCGCAGCGTGCTCGGGCCGTCGGCGTAGAGCGCCATCACGGCCAGGGTCATGGCGGCATCGGGAATGTGGTTGGCGTCGAGGTCGATCGCCTTCAGGGGCCAGGCCGCGCGCGAGATCGCGAGCCAGTTCGGCCCGCTGTCGATGTGCGCGCCCATCTGCCGCGCGGCATCGATGAAGCGGATGTCGCCCTGGATCGAGTCGGCGCCGACGCCTTCGATCCGGATGCCCGCGCCGTTGGCGATGGCGCCCAGCGCAATGAAGTAGCTGGCCGACGAGGCATCGGCTTCGACGTGGATGTCGCCGGGCGAGCTGTAGCGGCTGCCGGCCGGAATCGTGAAGCGCTGCCAGCCTTGGCGCTGCACCGCAATGCCGAAGCGCGCGAGCAGGTTCAGCGTGATCTCGATGTAGGGCTTGGAGATCAGTTCGCCGACCACGTCGATCACGATGTCGCGTCCCGCCGCCTGGCCGCCCCCAGGCGGGACAGCCCCCTCGGGGGGCAGCGAACCACGCGCAGCGGGGAGCGTGGGGGCCGGTGCATTGGACGCCAGTGGCAGCGCCAACAGCAGGGCGGTCAGGAACTGGCTCGAGACGTCGCCGCGCACGCGGATCGGGCCGTCGAGCTGGAGCGCATCGAGCGCGACCGGGTGAATCCGCAGCGGCGGGAAGCCCGGGTTGCCGAGGTAGTCGATGCGGCAGCCGAGCTGCGTCAGCGCGTCGACCAGGTCGCCGATCGGCCGCTCGTGCATCCGCGGCACGCCGCGCAGCTCGAACTCGCCGCCGAGCAGCGAGAGTGCGGCGGTCAGCGGTCGCATCGCGGTGCCCGCATTGCCGAGGAACAGGGAGGCCGAGGGCGTGCGCAGCTTTCCGCCGAGGCCTTCGATGCGCAGCTTGTCGCCGGCCCGCTCGATGCCGCAACCCAGTGCCGCCAGCGCGTCGAGCATGACCCGCGTGTCATCCGAGTCGAGCAGGTCGTGCACGGTGGTCGTGCCGCTGGCCAGCGCGGCCAGCAGCAGCACGCGGTTGGAGATGCTCTTGGAGCCCGGCAGGCGAACCGTGCCGGCCGCCGCCGCCAGCGGCGGAATGTCGAGGAAAGGTGTTGAGAACATGTCAGCCGAGGTGGGCAGGCCTGGGGAGGGGTGTCGTCTCAGTCGGGCGAAGCGGCGGCGCCTGGCTGCCATTGGGCCCGCACCCGGCTGGCGGCTGCGATCGCATCTTCGAGCGCCTGTGCGTTGCCCGCGCTCATCAGTGCTTCGAGCTCGGCCAATGCATCGCGAAAGGCGCGCGATTGCAGCAGCACCTGGTCGCGATTGGCCAGCAGCACGTCGCGCCACATGGTCGGGTCGGCAGCCGCGATGCGCGTGAAGTCGCGGAAACCCGGGCCGGCCAGTTCCAGAAAGCGCCCGCCTTGYGGGTTGGCGGCGATCGCATTGGTGAACGCGAAGGCCAGCAGGTGGGGCAGGTGGCTGACGGCGGCGAAGGCGCTGTCGTGCGCCTCAGGCGTCATCGTCACCACCTTGGCGCCGATGCTGGTCCAGACCTGCGTGGCGCGCTGGACGTTGGAGCGCAGGGTGGCCTTGATCGGCGTCAGCACCACCTGGCGTCCGGTGTAGAGGCCGGCATCCGCATGCTCCACGCCCGCCACTTCCTTGCCGGCGATCGGATGCGCGGGGACGAAGGCGCCGATCTGGTCTTGCAGCCCGCGTCGCGCGGCCTCGATGACATCGCCCTTGGTCGAGCCGACGTCCATCACCAGCATCTGCTCCGTGATGCCGTGGCGGATGGCCTTGAAGGTCTGTTCGGAAGCACCCACGGGGACCGCGATCAGCACCAGGTCCGCGCCCGACATCGCGAGCAGCGCCGAGGGCGCCGCGACGTCGATCACGCCGAGCTGCCGGGCGCGTTCGGTGGTGGAGGGCGACTTGCTGTAGCCCACCACCCGCTTGACCAGCTTGGCGCGCTTGAGCGCCAGCGCGAACGAGCCGCCCATCAATCCGCAGCCGATCAGACCCAACTGTTCGAACATCGTCCGGTGGCCTCAGGCAGTGATGGGGTAGGCGCCGAGAACCTTGTAGAACGCGCACAGCTTGCGCAGTTCGACGAGCGCGGCGGCGACGTTGGGCTGCGAAGGATGCCCGTCGAGGTCGATGTAGAAGTAGTACTCCCACTGGCCGGTGCGCGCGGGGCGCGATTCGAAGCGGGTCATCGAGACGTTGTTGGTCTTCAGCGGCATCAGCAGGTCGTGGACCGCGCCGGGCTGGTTCGGCACCGACACCACCAGGCTGGTGCAATCGCGGCCCGAGGCCGGCGGCATCGCGAGCGTCTGGGGCAGGCAGATGATGGCGAAACGGGTGCGGTTGTAGGAGTCGTCCTGGATCGCGTGGGCGACGATGTGCAGCCCGAAGCGGGTCGCCGCGCGCTCGCTGGCGAGCGCGGCCCAGGCCGGATTGCCGGCCGCCAGCCGGGCGCCTTCGGCGTTGCTGGAGACGGCACGCCGCTCCGCGTTCGGCAGGTGCTTCGCGAGCCAGGTCTGGCACTGCGCCAGCGCCTGCGGATGGGCCAGCACGGCCTCGACGCCTTCGAGCGAATTGCTCGAGCGCAGCAGGTGATGGCGCACCAGCAGGCTGACCTCGCCGACCACGTGGGTGGGCGAATGCAGGAACAGGTCGAGCGATCGGGTGACCACGCCTTCGGTGGAGTTCTCGACGCCGACCACGCCGTACTGCGCGCTGCCGGCCGCCGTGGCATGGAAGACCTCGTCGAAGCTGGCGCAATACACCAGGTCGGCGGCGCCGCCGAAGTACTCGACCGCGGCCTGTTCGCAGAAGGTGCCCTCGGGGCCCAGCACGGCGACGCGCTGCGGCGATTCGAGGGCCAGGCAGGCCGACATGATCTCGCGCCAGATGGCCGCGACGTGCAGCGCCTTCAGCGGGCCGGCGTTGCTGTTCTGCATCTTCTCGATCACCTGCGCGACCCGATCGGGGCGGAAGAAGGGCGTGCCTTCGCGCTTCTTGACCTCGCCAACCTGTTCGGCGACGCGGGCGCGCCGGTTCAGGAGGTCGAGAAGCTGCTGATCGAGCGAGTCGATCTGCACGCGCAGATCGGCCAGGCCGGAGGAGGTGTCAGGGACGGAGGGCGTGGGTTCAGGTGCGGTCATTCGGTCAGTTGCGCGTGCCTCTACGCACGCGACCGTTCGAATTCTCGCATGTAGCCCACCAGGGCCTGCACGCCGGCCAGCGGCATCGCGTTGTAGATGCTCGCGCGCATGCCGCCGACCGATTTGTGGCCCTTGAGCTGCAGCAGTCCGGCCTCTCGCGCGCCCGCGAGAAAGGCTTCGTTGCGGCTCTCGTCGGCAAGGAAGAAAGGCACGTTCATGCGCGAGCGGCAACCAGGGTCGACCTTGTTGGCGTAGAAGTCCGAGCCGTCGATGAAGTCGTACAGCAGCCGCGCCTTGGCGATGTTGCGAGCTTCCATGGCCGCGATGCCCGTGAGTTCGCCTTCGGTCTGCTGCGCGAGCCACTGGAAGGTCAGCCCGGCGATGTAGATGCCCCAGGTCGGGGGCGTGTTGTACATCGAGTGGTTGTCCGCCACCGTCTTGTAGTTGAAGGCGCTCGGGCAGATCTCGAGGGCAGACCCAAGCAGGTCGTCGCGCACGATCACGATCGTGAGGCCGGCCGGGCCGAGGTTCTTCTGGGCGCCGCCGAAGGCCAGGCCCACGCGCGACCAGTCGACCGGCCGCGACGCCACGTGCGAGGAGAAATCGATCACCAGCGGCGCCTTGCTGCCGAGCGCGGCCAGGTCCGGCAACTGCTGGAATTCGATGCCGTTGATGGTCTCGTTGGTGCAGACGTGCACGTACGAGGCATCCGCCGACAGCTGCCAGCCGGCCGGGTCCGGCAGCCGGGTGTGCCCGTCTGCCGCGTTGCTCGCGACCACCCTGGCTTCGCAGTAGCGCTGGGCTTCCTTCTGCGACTTGATGCTCCAGCTGCCCGTGAGGACGAAGTCGGCGCGGGTCCCGCGCGACAGGTTCATCGGCACGATCGCGTTCTCGCCGAGCCCGCCGCCCTGCATGAACAGGATGTGGAACTGCGACGGCACCGCGAGCAGGCTGCGGATGTCGGCCTCGGCCTGCGTGCAGATCGCGCCGAACTCCTTGCCGCGATGGCTCATCTCCATCACGCCCATGCCGCTGCCGTGCCAGTCCAGCATCTCGGAGGCGGCGCGCTGCAGCACCGCTTCCGGCATTGCGGCCGGACCGGCGGAGAAGTTGTACGGGCGCGGACCCGCGCGCTGCGTCACTTCTTGGCGGGCGCCTTGGCCGGCGCTGCCTTGGCTGCTCCACCCGCGTTGGTCGGTGCGCCCAGCGCCTTGGCGACACTGGCGTCGAGTGCGACCATCTTCGGTTCGATGGTGGCGCGGGTTTCGCCCACCAGCTTCTCCGTCAGCGCGGTCTGCAGCTTGGGGTTGATTTCCTGGTACTTCTTGCTCAGCGGCGAGCTGATCCAGGCCATGAGCTGGCGCAGTTCTTCTTCGCTGAAGTTCTGCTCCATGATCGGGGTCAGCGCGCCCGGGGCGAGCTGCACGGCCTTGTCGCGCACGATCGGGTAGGCGTCGTCGAAGTACTTCTTGAGCTCGGCGTCAGCTGCCTTGGCGGCGGCTTCGCGCTTGTCGGCCGGCACCTGGGTCTGCAGGTACTGCGAACCGGCTTGCGCGATCGGAGCGCTCGACTGCTCGACCAGCCCGCGCGCAAGCGATTCGATGCCGGGGCGCTGCATGTCGATGAACTGCTTGATCAGCGTCGCCTTGTCCTGGGCCATGGCGAGCGAGCTGCCGGCGAGTGCAACCGTCAGAAGCGCGAGTTTGATTTTTTTCACTGGGGATTCTCCGTTGAAGATGGGGTGGTAGGGTCGTCGGCGCCGGGTTCATTCTCGATATTCGCGTCATTCTCGACGATGCGCTGCAGCCCGCTGAGCTTGGCGCCTTCGTCGAGTCCGATCAGGGTGACGCCTTGCGTCGCACGCCCCATTTCGCGGATTTCGGAGACTCGGGTGCGCACGAGGACACCCTTGTCGGTGATGAGCATGATCTCGTCGTCGGCATGCACGAGAGTCGCAGCCACCACCTTGCCGTTACGTTCACTTTGTTGAATCGCGATCATGCCCTTGGTTCCCCGGCCGTGTCGCGTGTACTCGGTAATGCTTGTACGTTTTCCGTAACCGTTTTCGGTCGCCGTGAGCACGCTCTGGGCTTCGTCCTCGGCCACCAGCATGGCGATCACGCCCTGGCTGTCCTCCAGCGTCATGCCGCGCACGCCGCGGGCATTGCGGCCCATCGGACGGACATCGTTCTCGTCGAAGCGCACCGCCTTGCCGCCGTCGGAGAACAGCATCACGTCGTGCGCGCCGTCGGTCAGCGCGGCGCCGATCAGGTAGTCGCCAGGGTCGAGGTCGACCGCGATGATGCCGGCCTTGCGCGGGTTGCTGAACTCGTCGAGCGCGGTCTTCTTGACCGTGCCCATCGAGGTCGCCATGAAGACGTACTGGTTGGCCGGGAAGGTGCGCTTCTCCCCCGTGAGCGCCAGCACCACGTTGATCTTCTCGCCTTCCTGCAGCGGGAACATGTTGACGATCGGCCGGCCGCGCGAGCCGCGCGATCCCGCCGGCACTTCCCAGACCTTGAGCCAGTAGAGCCGGCCGCGGTTCGAGAAGCACAGGATGTAGTCGTGCGTGTTCGCGATGAACAACTGGTCGATCCAGTCGTCCTCTTTGGTCGCCGTGGCCTGCTTGCCGCGGCCGCCGCGCTTCTGCGCCCGGTACTCGCCCAGCGGCTGGCTCTTGATGTAGCCGCTGTGGGACAGGGTCACGACCATGTCGGTGGGCGTGATCAGGTCTTCGGTCGACAGGTCGAAGGCGCTGTGCTCGACCAGGCTGCGGCGCGCGCCGAGCTTGCTCTGGCCGAACTCCTGCTTGATGGTGGCGAGTTCGTCACCGATGATCACCGAGACCCGCGCCGGCTTGGCGAGGATGTCCAGCAGGTCGTCGATCTCCGCCATCACTTCCTTGTACTCGGCGACGATCTTGTCCTGCTCCAGGCCGGTCAGGCGCTGCAGGCGCATCTGCAGGATTTCCTGGGCCTGCGTGTCCGACAGCTTGTAGAGCCCGTCGGCATGCATGCCGTATTCGCGCTCGAGCCCGTCCGGCCGGTAGTCGTCGGCGTTGATGACGCCGCCGTCGGTGCGGGTACGGGTCAGCATCTCGCGCACCAGCTTGCTGTCCCAGGCGCGGGTCATGAGTTCGGCCTTGGCCACTGGCGGCGTCGGTGCGTTGCGGATGATCGCGATGAACTCGTCGATGTTGGCCAGCGCCACCGCCAGGCCCTCGAGCACGTGGCCGCGCTCGCGCGCCTTGCGCAGCGTGAACACCGTGCGGCGGGTCACCACCTCGCGGCGGTGCTGCAGGAAGACCTCGATCAGGTCCTTCAGGTTGCACAGCTTGGGCTGGCCGTCCACCAGGGCCACCATGTTGATGCCGAAGGTGTCCTGCAGCTGGGTCTGCTTGTAGAGGTTGTTCAGCACGACCTCGGGCACCTCGCCGCGCTTGAGCTCGATCACCAGCCGCATGCCCGACTTGTCCGACTCGTCCTGGATGTGGCTGATGCCTTCGATCTTCTTCTCGTGCACCAGTTCGGCCATGCGCTCCTGCAGCGTCTTCTTGTTGACCTGGTAGGGCAGCTCGTCGACGATGATCGCCTGGCGCTGGCCACGGTCGATGTCCTCGAAATGGCACCTGGCGCGCATCACGACCTTGCCGCGGCCGGTGCGGTAGCCGTCCTTGATGCCGTTGATGCCGTAGATGATCCCGGCCGTGGGAAAGTCGGGCGCCGGCACGATCTCCATCAGGTCGTCGATGCTGGCCTCGGGATGGCGCAGCAGGTGCAGGCAGGCGTCGACCACCTCGTTCAGATTGTGCGGCGGAATATTGGTCGCCATGCCGACCGCGATACCGCCGGCGCCATTGACCAGCAGATTCGGCAACTTGCTCGGCAATACCAGCGGTTCTTTTTCCGAGCCGTCGTAATTGGGACCGAAATCGACGGTTTCCTTGTCGATATCGCCCAGCATTTCATGAGCGATCTTGGCCAGCCTGATTTCGGTATAGCGCATGGCGGCCGCCATGTCACCGTCGACCGAGCCGAAATTGCCCTGGCCGTCGACCAGCATGTGGCGCATTGAGAAGTTCTGCGCCATCCGCACGATCGTGTCGTAGACCGACTGATCGCCGTGCGGGTGGTACTTGCCGATGACGTCGCCGACGATACGGGCCGACTTCTTGTAGGGCCGGTTCCAGTCGTTGTTGAGCTCGTGCATGGCGAACAG